>CAMLKQ010000165.1 GCA_946480585.1 uncultured Kangiella sp. | reverse complement strand
CTCGCTGACCCGCAAACCGCTCGCATACATCAGCTCCAGCATGGCCCGGTCACGCAAGCTGACCGCATCGTCACCGCTGGCGGCGGCCAGCAACTGCTCGACATCGGTTTCACTGAGGCTGTTGGGCAAGGCGCGCGGCGCGCGCGGGCTTTCCAGCAAAGCGGTCGGATCATCGCTGCGCCAGCCAAGCTCGCGGGCCTGCCGGAAAAAACGCCGCAACGATGACAACAAGCGGGCATTCGATCGATGGTGATAGCCCTGCTGCACGCGCGCCTCCAGCATCGCGTGCAGGCTGGCGCGATCACATTGCAGCAGGGACGATTGTCGACTTTCCAGCCAGCTCGACAAAAAAGCGAGATCGCGCCGATAGGCCTGCTGGGTCGCATTCGCCAAGCCTTCCTGTAGCCAAAGCTGTTGCAGAAAGCGCTCCACCCACGGCGCATCGGCATCGCTGATGGCATGCACCAGTTCGCGGCCGCGCGCGGCCGGCAACTTGCTGCTGCGTGGTGCGCCCATCAGGGCATCACTCCTGCGTTGGCAAAGAGATCGCCAGTGCGGCCACTATGGCTATCAACGGTATCAGCAATCTGGTCGCAGATGCCTTCATGGCGCAGCAACCAGCGTTTGATGGTCAGCAGTGGCCCGCTCACCGCACCGGCAAAACCACCGGCACCAGAGGCAGCGACCACCCGATGGCAGGGCACGATGATCGGCACCGGATTACGTCGGCAGGCACCGCCCACCGCGCGGGCACTGCTGGCGAGCTGCGCCGACAATTCACCATAGCGACGCACTTCGCCAGCGGGAATGGCGCGCAGGGCTTGCCACAACCGGCACTGGAATGCCGTGCCGGTCAATTGCACCGGCACGGTGAAAACAAATTGCGGATTGGCGAAATACTGCGCCAACTCATCGGCGACTTGCCTGGCAAACCCCGACACCGGCGCCGCCGCTGAAACCGCCGGCAAGAAATGAATGGCATGCACCGCGTCCGCTGCGCAGACTACGTTCAGCAGGCCGAATGGCGCTTGTACGTGAAAGTGTTCCATGGCGGGGTTGTATCACAGCGACGGCTACACCGGCAAAACAACGGGCATAGTGCCAGTGGCCAGCTGTCGATAAGTCGGCGACGCGCAGACAGTGGCAATCAAGTGGTGGAGCGGACCGCGTCACGCTCATAAAGCTCGAGTGGCAAACCATCTGGATCAGCAAAGAAGACAAAGCGCCGGCCGGTATAGCAATCGAGCCGGATGGGTTCGACCGCGATGCCATGCGCCTCCAGCGCACGCTTGCAGGCACCGACATCACCCACTTCGAAGGCCAGATGACGCAGGCCGCAGGCTTCCGGATACGACGGTCGCGGCGGCGGGTTCGGAAAGGAAAACAGTTCCAGCTGGCTGCCATCCGGCAGCGCCAGATCCAGCTTCCAGGAATCGCGCTCGGCCCGGTACTGTTCCGCTAGCACGCGCAGGCCCAGCACATCGCAGTAGAACGCTTTTGAACGGGCGTAGTCCGAGCAGATGATGGCAACGTGATGAATACGGTTCAGCATCAGGGGAGTGGCCAGGCTCATGACAGGTGATAGCAGATGACTGAGTTTACCGCGACCCCGTTGTCTGTGCGCGCCCGCACGGAGAGGCGTTACACAGGCCAGTCTGTCACTCGTTTGCTGGTCGCAAACCGTTCCGAAGCGGACTGCGCGATAACAACGACATAACGACAGCACCATAACGACAACGGGCACCCGAAGGTGCCCGCTGCGTTTCCACAAGGTGTTGCTGAAAAAGCGAGGATTAATCCAGCTTTTCCTTGATACGTGCTGCCTTGCCCGACAGTTCGCGCAGGTGGTACAGCTTGGCCTTGCGCACGTCACCGCGGCGCTTCAGCTCGATGCTGCCAATCAGCGGCGAATAGGTCTGGAACACACGCTCTACACCTTCACCGTAAGAAATCTTACGGACGGTGAACGAGCTGTTCAGACCACGGTTGCGCTTGGCAATGACAACGCCTTCGAAGGCCTGCAGACGCTCACGGTCGCCTTCCTTCACCTTGACGTTGACGATCACGGTATCACCGGTTTTGAATTCCGGGATTTGCTTGTTCATTTGCTCGGCTTCGAGCTGCTTGATGATGTTGCTCATCGGGCATTCTCCTTAATCAACGCTGCGGATTTGCAAACGCTGAAGAAACCACACGGTTTGGCCTTTTCCAGAGGTCCATCGCTTGGGTCAAAACCGAAACCCTTGCCATGTACTTGGGCGATCCTTCGCTCAATCTCCCGCACCGTTACCGCTGGTGCAGCAGTTACGCGTTCTCGTCCGGCGTTGCCGCCTTCTGTTCCCGCAACACTTCTTCCAAAAGCTTTTTTTCCTCTTTGGTCAGCGCGCGTTGCATCCATTGCTGGAGCAACTCAGGCCGCCGCTCGAGGGTTCGTGCCAGCGATTGCTTCAACCGCCAACGACGAATCTGTTCATGGTGACCGGACATCAGTGCTTCCGGCACCGCCCTGCCTTCGAACACTTCCGGCCGGGTGTAATGCGGACAGTCCAGCAGACCATCGGTAAACGAATCCTGTTCGGCGCTGAGCTCGTCATTCAGCACGCCGGGCAACAAGCGCGCGACGGCGTCGATCAGCACCATCGCCGGCAACTCACCGCCCGAAAGCACGTAGTCGCCGATCGAAATTTCTTCATCCACCGCCATCTCGATGGCGCGCTCGTCGATACCTTCGTAGCGACCGCAGAGCAGGATGAGCCGTTCCTCTTTTGCCAACGCCTGCACTTTGGCTTGCGTCAGCGGCTGTCCTTGCGGGGACAGGTAAATCACTTTGGCCGGGCCGCCGGCTTTAGCCTTCGCATCGGCAATGGCATCAAGCAGCGGCTGCGCCAGCATCACCATACCGGGACCGCCGCCAAACGGCCGGTCATCGACCGTGCGATGCTTGTCGTGGGTGAAGTCGCGTGGGTTGATACCCACCACTTGCAACTTGCCCTGCTTCACCGCCCGGCTGCTGACGCCAAACTGCGTCACGGCGTCCAGCATCGGTGGGAACAGGGTGATCACCCCGAACCACATCTGATCTGCACTGGGTTGGTCCGCCATCAACGGCTCACCAATCCAATTGCCAATCAACAATCACCTTCTTCGCATCGAGATCGACGTCGTCAATGTAGTTATCGACGTACGGAATCATCCGCTCCGTCTCACCATCGACCACCACCAGAATCGGGTGGGCATCGGTCTCGAACAAGTGGCTGACGGTTCCGAGCACGACACCTTCACGGTTCACCACCGAGAGACCTTCGAGATCATCCCAGTAGAACTCGTCTTCGTCGGCATCGGGGAACGCGTCGCGCGCCACCTCGATCGGCACCTGCTGCAGCAATTCGGCAGCATTGCGATCGTTGATCCCTTCCAGCTTCGCGACCACGCCTTTGCCTTGCACGCGGCCATCGAGCACTTTCACTTCCCGCCACTGACCCTGGGTGAAAATCTGCCAGGGCGAGTAGTCGAGAATGTTTTCGACTGGGTCGGTGTAGCTATACACCTTCACCCAACCGCGGATGCCGTGCGCACCCGTGATCTTGCCGACCGCAAGTCGTTTGGATTGCTCTTCACTCATGCGATCGGCACAGTTCTTATTGATCAGCGTTCTATATCGATACGATTAGAACTTAGGCCTTGTTGCCAGCGACCAGAGCGGCAACGCGCTCCGACGGCTGCGCGCCTTTGCTGACCCAGTGGGCATAACGCTCACCGTTGATCTCGAACTTGACGGCTTTGCCCGAGGCAACCGGGTTGAAAAAGCCGAGGCTTTCGATGAAACGACCATCGCGCGCGCGACGGCTGTCAGCAACAACAACGTGGTAGAAAGGACGCTTCTTGGCGCCGCCACGAGCAAGACGAATAACGACCATGAGCCTGGAACCTCTTTAAGGAGCCATAGGAAAAAGGCGCTGGGGGGCTAGTCCCGGCGCCCGTAAGGGCCGCGTATTCTACGCATCCGGACCGGCGCTGCCAACCAAAATCGGCGTCCGGGCCAGAACTGGCGCGGCTTGCCGGGCGATTGAGGGGGCCTGCTGGCAGTGCGGGTACGCCCGTCACCATCACCCCGGCGGCGTTGACTGCCGTCTTCACCAAGGGCGCCCTCCAGAGTCATCGCCCGCCACCGCTCAGTCTGGCTGACAGCAGCTACGGCCAGGAAACGGTGTTTTTACCGGCCGCAATCCGGGTGCAGGCCACCGGTCGACTCGGTTAGGCTTGGCCTTCCCGAACGCTCGTTCCTCTCCGGCAGGCCCATGATGAAACCCCGTTTGCTCGCATTTGCCCTGACACTCACCTTGACCAGCCTCGGCGTCGCCAGCACGGCGCAGGCCGACAAATTTGACGATGCCGCCCGCCAGCTGCTGCAGCGCTACCCGCTGGTGGATGGCCACGTGGACGTCCCGCATCGGCTGCACGAGAAATGGGAAGACGTCACCAAGGCCACCGCCGGCGGCGATTTTGACTACCCCCGCGCCCGTGCCGGTGGCCTGACGGCGCCGTTCATGTCCATCTACACCCCGGCCAGCAGTGAGGCCGCAGGCGCCACCGCCCTCGCCCACGCCCTGATCGACCAGGTCGAAGCCATCGCCTACCGGGCGCCGGACAAGTTCGCCATCGCCCGCACGGCGGCCGAGGTCCGGCAGCATTTTGCGGCCGGCAAAATCTCGCTGCTGCTCGGCATGGAAAACGGCGCCCCGATCGCGGGCGAGCTCGGCAACCTGCAGGCCTTCCATGCCCGTGGCGTCCGCTACATCACGCTGGCGCACAGCAAATCCAATCACATCAGCGATTCGTCGTACGACAAGGTTCGGATCTGGAAAGGCCTGAGTCAGTTCGGCAAACAGGTGGTGGCCGAAATGAACCGGCTCGGCATCATGGTCGATGTTTCACACCTGTCCGATGATGCATTCTACGAAGTGCTCAAGCTGTCGAAAGTGCCGGTGATTGCCTCGCACTCGTCGCTGCGCCATTTCACGCCGGGGCTGGAGCGCAATGTCAGCGACGACATGCTGAAGGCGCTGGCCAAGAACGGTGGCGTGCTGATGATCAACTTCGGCTCGTTCTTCCTGACCGACGCGGCGCGCCAGTATTCCGAGCAACGCGACGCGGCCGAAGAAGCGTTCAAGAAGCTGCATGGCGACGCGCCGACCGCCGAGGCACTGGCCCAGTTTGAGAAAGCCTATGCTGAGCGTCATCCCTACCCGTTTGCCAGCGTGACCGATGTCGCCAACCACATTGATCGCGCGGTCAAACTGGTCGGCATCGATTACGTCGGCCTCGGTTCGGATTACGATGGCGTCGGCGACTCACTGCCGACCGGCCTGAAAGACGCCTCGCAGTATCCAAACCTGATCGCCGAACTGCTGCGCCGCGGCTACAAAGAAGCCGACATCAGCAAAATCATGAGCGGCAACGTGCTGCGCGTGATGGAACG
>CAMLKQ010000164.1 GCA_946480585.1 uncultured Kangiella sp. | reverse complement strand
CTGTTTGTTTATGCCGCCGCGTTGTCGGCCCATTATGCTGAGCCGCGGCGTGGGCTTCTCCATGTGTGCGCGGTGTTGCTGCTGATGGCGCTCTGGACGCTGCTGTGGCAGCCGCCGCTCTGGTTGTGGGCACCCAGCATGGCGATCACCGCGCTGATCGGTTTGGTCAATGTCCAGGAAGGCGCGCGCACCCGCGCCCGGGAAAAATTGCTGCGCCAGCAGGAAGAGATCGAATACCTCGCCGGCCTTGCCGAGCGCGAACGCATCGCCCGCGATCTGCATGACCTGCTCGGTCACACGCTGAGCCTGATTGCACTCAAAGCCGAGCTCGCGCGCAAGCTGCTTGACCGCGATCCGGCACGCGCCAAAACGGAGGTCGCTGACATCGAAACGGCGGCGCGCGACGCGCTGCAGGAAGTTCGCGAAGCGGTCGCCGGTTATCGCGGCAGCGGCCTGCAACAGGAACTGAAACGGCTCAGTCAGGCCCTGCAGGTGGTCAACATCCAGGCGCAGATCCAAGTGCCGGCGATGACGCTGCCGCCGGCGCACGAAAACGTGCTCAGCTTTGTTGTGCGCGAAGCGGTCACCAATGTCATTCGCCATGCCCGTGCCCGCCAGTGCGAAATCCGGCTCAGCCGTTTGCCCGGTCAAATCGAGTTGTTGGTGCAGGACGATGGCGAGGCGCCGGTCGGTGCCGAAGGCAACGGCTTGCGCGGCATGCGCGAGCGGGTGCTGACCTTGCAAGGTGAACTGGAATTTGCCAGCGGCAATGGCCATCGCATCCGGGTGCGCTTGCCGCTGCCGGCGGAATCCGCATCATGATCCGGGTGTTGTTGGTTGAAGATCAGGCGATGGTGCGCGGCGCCCTCGCTGCGTTGCTCGGGCTCGAAGCCGATATCGAAATCGTCGCGGCAGTGGCGAGCGTTGCTGACGCCGAGACGGTGCTGGCGACGCAGCCGGATTTACACGTGCTGTTGACGGACATCGAACTCGGTGCCGACAGCGGGCTCGATTTGGCGGCGCGGGTGCGCGAGCGCTACCCGGCCCTGCGCGTCATCATTCTGACCACGTTCGCTCGCAGCGGATTTTTGCGCCGCGCACTCGATGCCGGTGTCCGTGGCTATTTGCTGAAAGATGCACCGGCCGAACAACTGGCAACGGCGATTCGCAATGTTCAGCGCGGCGGCCGCGCGATTGATCCGACGTTGGCCGCCGCCGCCTGGGAAGAACCGGACCCACTGACCGAACGTGAGCGCGCGGTATTGCGCTTGGCCGGCGACGGTCAGGGCAATGCCGACATCGCTGCGCAACTGCAGCTGTCGGAAGGCACGGTGCGCAATTATCTGTCTGAGGCGATCAGCAAGCTCGGTGCCCGCAATCGCACCGATGCGGCGCGGCTGGCGCGGGAAAAAGGTTGGTTGTGATGCGTCAGTTGTCGGCCTCCGCTGCCGGCACTTTGCGAATGGTCACCGTCCCGGTTGGCGGGCGTTCATCAAGGCCCTGACTTTTCCGGACCGTGGCAAAGGCTTCCTGCACGCAATCGGCACTGACACCGATCGCAAGGCAGCGATCAAACTCGCGCTGTAATTCGGTTGCCACCGTGAGTCGTTCCGGCGGTGCGGCGTAACCGATCGGGCAGCCCAGCTCGGTGCAAGCGGGGCCGGCTTCCGGTGGTTGATAGACCGTGCTGGGCTGAAACGGTCGCGAGGCGCTGCCACAACCGGCCAACGGCAGCAGCGAGCAGGTCAGCAGTGCCGTGATCGGCCCGCGTCGCGCTATCGCCGGCAACATAGAGACGAGAAAAACAGATATACGCACGCCGGCGCACTCGCGCGACAATTGCTGGGCGAGCTTGGAGCGCGGAATGGATCGCGAGTTCCGTCGGGTGACGGAGGATTGACGTCAGGCTTGCTGTAACGCCTGTTGACCGAGCGCATCGAGCAATTGGCTGGTGGCAGTCGGCACGCTGCGATGCGCGACGTCCAGATAACTGCTGATCGATTTTTGGATGGCCGCCGCGCGGTCAGATTTGCTGCTGATTTGCCGCGCCTGCTGCGCCAGCCGTTGCTGAATGGCTTTCTCGCCGGCGAGTTCGGCATCCTTCAAGGCTTGGTAATAACTCGGAATGGCCATCAACTTGGCTTCCTTGCGCAGTGCGCGCAAGGCGGCGACATGTTCCGCGAGGCCGTTGACGCTGGCCTGCAATGCTTGCCATTCCAGTTTGCCGATGGCGCCGCGGCCACTGGCGCCATGCCAATAGGCGTACAGCAGGCAGTTGACGTCGAGCCCGTAAGTGTCCTGCAAGGTCAGCAGCGCCTGCTCGACGCCGTTCAGGCAATAGAACGACAACGAGAATTGCCAAAACGCTTCACTGGCGCTGGGTTCATTCGGTTTCATCAACGGGTCCGTGGCGCGTCAGCGCGGTTGCAACAACAGCAGAAACAACATCAACAGCAAAATGGTGCCGGCGAGCGTGCCGGCGGCACGGCGTAGCGACAGTTGCTGCACTTCGGAAATGCTCATCGCCAGCAGCAGCAAGGTCCACAGGTTCAGCAGTGCACGCAGGCCGGTGCTGATCATCACCCAAGCATCTTTGCCATGCTGTCCAATCCACCACATTTCCGCCAGCACCAGCAGCAGGCTCCAAGCCAGCGGCACCAGCGCGAGGCTGATGCCGCGACGCATGGCATCCGGTTGGCACTGACCACCGAACAGGCGACCGATGTGACGCAGCAGAAACCCCATCAAACCGACATGCAACATGCCGAACAATGGCCCGAGCAACAGCGCGGTCAGTAGCAGTGACTGGCCGGTGGCCGCCGCCAGTTGTTGCGGATTGGTTTTCGCCTCGGGTGCGGTGGTGACCAGCAGGAAGGTTTCCAGCACTGCCGCGATACCGGCGAGCACCGCTGGCGCCCAGTGCCGCCAACCGGCCGGGCGCGCCAATTCCTGCCGCAACACGGCGCGCGGTTTCAGCCACATGTCGCGCCAAATCGACAGTGTTGCTGGTGTTGCGTGATCGGACGGGTTCAGGTCTGACATTGCGGGCAGTATCCGGTAGTGCGATTCGACAGCCGCGCTTCCTTGATCACGCTGCCACAGGCATGGCAGCGCTCACCGGCGCGGCCATAGACATTCAATTCTTGCGCGAAATAACCCGGCTCGCCATCGCTGTTGAGAAAATCGCGCAAGGTCGTGCCGCCGCGGGTGATCGCATAGCCGAGAATTTCGCGCACCACATCGGCCAGCACCTGATAGCGTTCGCGGCTGACCCGGCCAGCCTGACGCAGCGGATGGATGCCGGCGCGAAACAAGGCTTCCTGCGCATAAATATTGCCGACGCCGACCACGACATGGTTGTCCATCAAAAAGCTTTTGATCGGCGCCTTGCGACCGCGCGACAACGCGAACAGGTATTCACCGTCAAACTGGTCGCCCAGCGGCTCCGGACCAAGTTCGGTCAGCAGCGGATGCGCGTCCGGCGTCTTGGTAAACAGGAAACAGCCGAACCGGCGCGGATCGTGGTAGCGCAGCTCGTCACCGCTGCCGAGGGCGAGCGCGAGGTGATCGTGCAGGCGATACGGCTGTTCGTTGTTGGCGACATCGGTGATCACCCGCCACGACCCGGACATGCCCAGGTGACTGATCACGGTGCCGTGTTCGAACCGGAACAACAAGTACTTGGCGCGCCGTTCCAGTGCTTCGACAACGCGATTTTTCAGTTGTCGCGGTAGCGTCGGTTCAACCGGCCAGCGCAGCCGCGCTTCGCGCACCAGCAGCTGTTCGATGCGCTGACCGACCACGTGCGGTTCGAGGCCGCGCCGGGTGGTTTCCACTTCCGGTAATTCAGGCATGCGATGAACTCGTTTTCAGCACGGCATTATTGTCGGCGCCAGCGCCATTGATAGCCACCCAGACCCAGCAGCAACAGCAAGGGCAACAGCACCGGCAGGCCCCAGCGATACCAGTTCAACAAGCCGGCGGATGGCAGCAAGTCGGCGTCGGCAGCGCGGTGGTCCGGTGCTGCAATCGCATCGTCGCCGAACGCCAGCCACTGCAATACGGCGAGCGCAAGTGCCCGGTTGCCGTAGTTGTTGATGGCGGTGTCGGCGAGGAAATGGCCATCGCCGAGCACGGCGATCCGTTGTGCCTGTTCGTTGCTCATACGGGTCAAGGCCCAGCCGAGCGCAAACCGGCCGCGTGGTGCATCGATTGCGAGCGTTTGCTGATCCGGATCGGTGACCAGCACGCTGTCGCTGCTGCTGTTCAGAATGGCGGTGCCGTGAAAGCCGCTGCCGGCGTCAAATTCCAGTGCTGCAGACCACGGCAGGGCGGTAAGGCTCTGCACGGCTTTGACCGCCGCGTGGTCCGGATAACTGTCGATGATCGCTATCGCCGGATGCGGCGTGCCGCGTTGCACACCGGCCAGATCGAGCACGGTGCCGGGGAGACGTCGAACGCCGAGCGCGCGCTCCAGCGCGGCAAAATCAACCGGTTCATCCGGCTCGCGCAGCCAGAGCAGGTTGCCACCGCGCGCGATGAATTCGACCAACGCGGTTTGCTCGGCCGGCAGCAGCGCGCTGGTTGGCGACGCGAGCACCAGCGCTGCTGTGTTGGCCGGGATCTGCAAACCGGCTTGCAATTGCAGTGGCAGCGCGCGCAGGCCGATCGCATCGAGCGCTTGCTTCAACTGGCCAAGATCGCGCGCTTGCGAACCAAACAGGCTGCGCTCGCCGTGGCCTTCGAGAAACACCAGAAATTGATCATTACGACGTTGCAACCGGCTCAGCCAACGCACCGATTGCGCGGCGAGATCGGCGGTGGGCAATTTCAGCCAAGCGGATTGCCCGGCCACTGACAGCAATACGCCTTCGCGGCCCGGCAAGGCATCGCGCTCGGCGCTGCTGAGTGCATCGGGGTGCACCGCTTGCAGCTGCACGGCGGCGTTGCTGGCTGCCAACAATGACAAGCTGGCGAGGTAGTCGCGCTGCCGTTCCGGATCGGCACTGACCACGATGAGTCGGGTCGAGTCCGGCAAATTCTGCAGCGCTTGTTGTTCGGTTTCGCTCAGCATCTGCGCGCTGTCCGGTTGCCAACGCTGTGGCAGGCCGAGGCTGGCCAGTGTCGCCAGCAGCAGGACGGGCAACAGCAAACGCGCCGGCAGGCCTCGCGGGTTGCATTGCCGCGACCGAATCAAGCTGCACCATAGCAGCACGCTGGCAACGACAAAGCTCAACGCCGCCAGCGGCAGCGCGCCGTCGCGCAGCAGCCGGAACACACCGAACGGGGTCGGCAGCAGTGTCTGCAGTTCGGCGGCGGCGACCAGCGCCATCGCCAGCAGTGACAATGCCAGTGCCGCAATTAGCTGGCGCGCGAGCAATTGCGAAGCGAGCGCGAGCCAGAGCAGCGGGATGCCGAGCAGCAACAAGCCGAGGCTGCTGGTGACAAGTGGCCACAGCGCGATGGCACTGGCACTGCGCAGCAACAGCAAATGCAGCAACACCAGCAGCGGCA
>CAMLKQ010000163.1 GCA_946480585.1 uncultured Kangiella sp. | reverse complement strand
CGGCTACGTCGCCAAGCGCACGGCCTCGGCCACCAAGACCGACACGCCGGTCGCCGACACGCCACAGGCGATATCGGTGGTCACACCGGAACAAATGCGCGATCAGGGCGCGCAGACCGTTCAGGACGCGCTGCGCTATGTCGCTGGCGTGCGCAGCGAACCGTACGGACTCGACAGCCGTGGTGACTGGTCGATGATGCGCGGCGCCGATCCGGTGATTTTTCTCGACGGCCTGCAACAGACCTTTGGTTACTACGCCAGCTCGCGGCCGGATCCGTTCACGCTGGCGCGCATCGACGTGCTGAAAGGCCCGTCGTCCGTGCTGTATGGCCAAGGCACGGTTGGCGGCATCGTCAATCTGCAAAGCAAGCGGCCGCAAGCCGAGCAACAAGGCGAACTGCAGCTGCAACTCGGCTCGTTTGATCGGCGCCAGTTTGCCGCCGATGTCACCGGCGCAGCCACTGCGGACGAAACGCTGCTGTACCGGCTGGTCGCGGTCAAACGCGACAGCGAAACGCAGGTGAATTTTGTCGACGATGATCGGCTGGTGCTGATGCCATCGCTGACCTGGCGGCCGACCGATGCCGTCGAGTGGACGGTGCTGTTCAATTACCAGCAAGACGAGACCGGTTCGAGCACGCAGTTTCTGCCGCATGCGGGCACCGTATTGCCGGCGCCGAATGGGCTGCCGGAAATTCCGTACGACGTGTTCATGAGCGAACCGGGCTTTGATGAATACGACACCGAGCAAACCGCGCTGACCTCGCTACTGTCGATCCAGCTCAATGACCACTGGCAGTTCCGCCAGAATCTGCGCCGCGCGGAAAGCGAAGTCAGCTACCAAACCATTTACCCGCAATTCCGGCCGACCTTGCAGCCAAACGGCGACATCAACCGGGTGTACTGGATCGCCAAACCGGAACTCGACTACCTGACGGTCGACCATCAACTGCAAGCCGATTTCGGCGACCGCACGCTGCAGCAAACCTGGCTGATCGGTGTCGATTACCAGGACGCCACCACCAACCGAGACTGGGCCTACGGCGCTGCCACACCGCTCAATCTGTACAACCCGGTGTACGGCAATTTCACCGCACCGACGACGCTGTTGTCCGATCCGGAAAACACCGTCGAGCAACTCGGGATCTACGCGCAAGCACAACTGACGTTTGACGAGCGCTGGCTCACCACCATCGGCCTGCGGCGCGACAAAACCGAGAACCGCACCGAAGGCGCTGGCAGCCAGAAAGACGATGCCACCAGCGTGCGCGCTGCCGTGATGTACAAAGCCAGCAACGGCCTGCACCCGTATCTGTCGTACACCGAATCGTTCCAACCCCTGATCGGCCTCGATGTTTACGGCGAGGCGTTCGAGCCGCTGCAAGGCGAGCAAGTCGAGCTCGGTCTGAAATACCAACCAGAGGGCAGCAACAGTCTGGTGACGGTGTCGCTTTACGATCTGAAAGAGTCGAACCAGACCGTCAGCGTCGAAGTCAACGGCGTGCTGGGTCAAGTCCAGGCGGGCGAAGCAAGCGCACAAGGTGTCGAACTCGAATCCTTGCTGCAGATGACCGACGATTGGGCGCTGATCGGCAACTACACCTACACCGATACCGCGGTGAACGACGGCCCGCGCATTGCCAGCGTGCCGGAACATCTGGCCTCACTGTGGAGCCAGCATCGCTTTGCCATTGCCGGCATCAGCGGTTTCCGCGCCGGGCTTGGCGTGCGCTACACCGGCGACAGCTGGGACGGCGCCGACAATCTGAAGACGCCGGCCTACACGCTCTACGACGCGATGTTCGGTTACGACGTCGGTGATGTGAGCTTCACGCTGACCGTCAACAACCTCGAAGACGAAACCTACTACAGCACCTGTCTGGCGCGTGGCGACTGTTTCATCGGCAGCAAACGCAACGTGATCGGCACGGTGAGCTACCTGTTCTGATCGTCATCAGCGGGCGTGCTGGCCACGCCCACCGCAAACCCCGCGCGCACCGCGTTCGGGGTTTGCGCTTTTGTCGGAGTTGACATTCATGCGCATCAACCAACGCTTCTGGTTTCTGTTGCACGGTTGGTTTTCGCTGCCGATCTGGCTGCTGTTCTGTTTCATCTGCCTGACCGGCACCATCGCCGTGATCAGTCATGAACTGACCTGGCTGACCAATCCACTGGCCCGGGCCGAAAACCCCGATCAGCTGCCGGCCAAACCGATTCCTGACCTGGTCGCCGCCGTGCAGAAAAAAATTCCGGATGCCGAGATCGGCCATGTCATGACGTTCGAGCCGTATCTGGTCACCGCCGTCAGTTTCGCCAGCAAGGACATGCCGGCGGCCATCGCTTACGTCAATCCGTACACCGCCGACGTGCAAATGATCAATCAGGGCATTACCTTCATTGGCTTCATGCGCACGCTGCACGGCTGGCTGCTGTTTCCGTGGTACCACAACTACAGCATCGGCTATTACCTGGTGTCGGCGATGTCGCTGGTGGTGCTCGGCGCGCTCATCACGGGGCTCGTGGTTTACAAACGGTTCTGGCAGGCCTACACGGAAAAACCGCGGCTGCGTTTTGCCAGCGGCGCCCGCGTCTGGCTTGGTGACCTGCATCGGCTCGCCGGCGCGTGGTCATTGTGGTTTCTGCTCATCATCGGCCTCACCGGCTTTTGGTATCTGGTGCAAGCGTTGCTTTGGCACAACGAAATTGAACTCGGCCCGGAGACCGCGCCACTTGCGATGGAATCGGTACCGCTGATTGCCGGTGACGCAACAGCGAACCCGCCGACGTCGTCGCTGTTGTCGCAACAGGCATTGCCGGCGCGGGTGTCGTTCGCGCAAGCTTACGCCACCGCGATGAACACCTTGCCGGAACTGCAACCGGCGTGGGTCTCGCTGCCAGAGCACAACCGCGACTATTTCAGCATCGCCGGCGCCGGCAACAATGTGTTGTTTGATCAATACGCCTACCGTGTGCAAATCAATCCGTGGACCGGTGACGTGGTATCGGTGCAAACACCGGGCACGCTGACCGGTTTGCAAACGCTGGCGCACATCGCCGACCCGTTGCATTACGGCACCATCGGCGGTCTCTGGACCAAGCTGCTGTGGTTTGTCTTTGGTCTGATCCTGACCGGCATGTCGATCACTGGTTTCCTGATCTGGAGCAAACGCACATTCAAAGCGGCTCGCGACGGCCATCGCGCGGCCGACAAACCACGGCGCCGACGAGCGGTCAGCACGCCAATGATTGCGCAAGACGAGGTAGCTCCATGAACACGGATTCAATGAAAGCTGACTCCATGAACACGGATTCCATGAACGCTGCCGACATGAACACTGGCAACATCAACGTGGGCACCATGAAAAATCGAAAGTTTCATTGGCAGCGGCTGTGCTACCACCTGAGCGGATTGCTGTTGCTGCTGCCGTGCTGGTATCTCTGGCAGGCCTTGCATCCGCAGTTTCCGGCTGAATGGCCGGAGCAGCGCCTCGGCCCGATCAGCGCCGCACCAATGCCGCTCGATGACGCAGCGCCGTATGCGCATGACGGCGCCTTGCAGAAAGATTTCAGCGTGCGTTTCTGCGCCGGTTGCATTGCCCAGATCCGGCAGGCTTACCTGAGTGTTGGCCCGGTCGCGGCCGCGCTGCCCGACAATGCCGATGGCATCCTGCATGGCAACAACCTGCTGCAACACGTGCATGCGCCGTTTCCCTTGCAGATCGGCGCGGACGATCAACTCTGGTTGACCGTGCAATTGTGGAACGGCGAACTGCACCGCGCCGCCTGGCCCATACCGGAGGCGTGGCAAAACACGCAGTAAATTGCCAGCACCCGCGCTGACGCGTGAGCCAGCCCGTCGTCAAAACCGGCAGTGCCCCATGGTGCTGCCGGCTTTGACGCCAATCAGGACATCACTCGCTCAGATCCAGCCTGACAAGGCTCGGCTTCGCCGGCTATGCTCAGACTACCTCCGGCGCCGACAAGGATCTGCAGCGCATGACGAGTACCGTGACCCTGCCGTTGTGGCTGGTGCTGTTGCTATTGCTGCTGAGTGGCTGGCTGCTTGCCAGTCGCCTGTTGATGCCGTCGATGCGCTGGCTGATGCGGCGCCGGGTCAACAAGGTGATCAACCGGCTCAATCAGCGCCTGCACATCTCGATACGGCCTTTCCAGCTGACCAAACGCGACGCGCTCATTGATCGGCTCGCCTACGATCCGAAAGTGCTGGAAGCGGTGGCCGAACATGCCGCGGAAAAGCAGTTGCCGCGCGAACTGGTCCAGCAGCGGGTGTTGAAGTACGCCCGCGAAATCGTCCCGGCGTTCAATGCCTACGTCTATTACCGCGTCGGCTACGCCATCGCCCGCCGCTTTGCCCGCATGCTGTACTCGGTGCGAGTCAAATTTCACGACGACAACAAGCTGGCTGGCATCGACAGCAATGCCACCGTCGTGTTCGTGATGAATCACCGCAGCAACATGGATTACGTGCTGGTCGGGTTTCTCGCCGCCAAGAAAACCGCGCTGTCCTATGCGGTCGGTGAATGGGCCCGGATCTGGCCATTGCAACAACTGATACGTTCGATGGGTGCGTACTTCGTCCGGCGCAATTCGAAAGACCCGCTGTACCGGCGCGTGCTCGAACGTTACGTCGGCATGGCAACGGAGCAAGGCGTATGTCAGGCGGTGTTTCCGGAAGGTGGCTTGTCCCGTGATGGCAAATTGCAGGCACCGAAACTCGGCATCCTCGATTACATGCTGCGCGGATTTGGCCCGCGCTCCGACCGAGACATCGTGTTTGTGCCGGTCGGCATCAATTACGACCGGGTACTGGAAGACCGCACCCTGCTGCGCACGCTCGATCCGGATGCCAAACGGCGCAGCGGCTGGTTTGCGGTGCGCACGACACTGAAATTTGTCGGTCAATCCGTCTGGCTGATGCTGCGCTCGCGCTGGCAGCGCTTTGGTTACGCCAGCGTCGTGTTCGGCACACCGCTCAGCATGCGCAGCTGGTGCGGCGAACGTCAGCTGATTCTCGCCAAACTCGACAAGGACAGCCGCATGGCTGCCGTCGGTGAATTGTCGCAAGAGCTGATGCGCAGCATCGACCGGGTGGTGCCGCTGCTGCCGATCCCGCTGGTCTGCGCGGTGCTGTTGCAGGCCGACAACGTCTGGTTATCGGCGCTGACCATCAAAGCGCGCTGCCAGCAGCTGCTGGCGTACGCTGCCGAGCGCCGCTTGCCGGTGGTGATACCGCCGGCCTTGCAAGAAAGCCAGTTCGAGGCCGCGCTGCACATGCTTCAGATCCGCCATCTGCTGGAAGAGCGGGACGGAAACTACCGCGCGGTAATAAGCGAGCGCGCGCTACTGCGCTATTACGCCAACACCTTGCCCGCCGCGTTGCAGGAATTGATGCCGATCAAGCACAGTCATGACGAACCTGCTATCACAGTGGAAGCGGATCAAAGCGAGTGCCCAGCACCGCCATTGTCTAACTGATTGAACCACTAACTGATTGA
>CAMLKQ010000162.1 GCA_946480585.1 uncultured Kangiella sp. | reverse complement strand
GTGTCACCGACGAGCAAAAAGTGTATTTGCGCGATTGGCAACAGCGCTCGATCCGCTGGAGCGATTACACGCTGGACTCGCGCCAGCGCTGGCGCGAATTCATCGTCGCGTCACTGGCGCAGCGCAGCGACCCGGTGGCCACGCGCGCGGCGGTTGAGCGCATGTTCCTGAATCCGGCCAGTTTGCGCAGCGAGGCTTATCAGGCCGCCATCGTCCAGCAGACCAGCCATCGCCGGGCCTTGCAGCTGTACCTGCTGCAAACCATGACGGCAGATCAGAAAACCCATTTGCTGGCCGAGCTCGACGATTTTCTGGAAGACATCGACGAGCTGCTGGCGGAAGCCAGCTGAGCTTTTTTGCGGAAGGCGGTGTGCAACTTGCGCGACGGCAATGCCGTCAGCGCGGTGCGAACAAGAGTTGCAAGCCGTCGCCGCGTTGTAGCACTTCTGCCTCAACGCCATAGACCGCCGCCAGTTGCGCGGCGGTCAACACTTCAGTCGGACTGCCTTGCCCCACCATTTCGCCGTGCTGCAACAACAGCACGCGATCGCAATAGCGCGCCGCCAGATTCAAATCGTGCAGCACCAACACGGCGCCGCCGCCGCGCTGGCAATGTTGACGGAACAACTGCATCAGCTGATGTTGATGCGCCAAATCGAGTGCGGCGGTCGGCTCGTCGGCGAGCAGCAATGGCGCTTCGGTGGCAAACAGCCGCGCAATCAACACTCGCGCCCGCTCTCCTTGCGACAACGCGGTGACAGGCCGCTGCGCCAGCGCGTGAACATCGGCTGCCTGCATGGCCGTGTCAATGCAGTGTTCGTCGTGCGGCGTCAGCTGCCGATGGCCGTAAGGCAAGCGCCCCAGTGCGACCACATCGCGCACCGGCAGTGGCCAGTGCACCTCGGCGTGTTGGCCGAGATAGGCGCGCTGTTTGGCGAGCGCATCGGCACGCCACGCCGGCAGTGCTTTGCCCGCGATGGTGATGGTGCCGGCCGTTGCGGGCAACAATCCGGCCAACACTTTCAGCAAACTGCTTTTGCCGGCACCGTTCGGCCCGAGCAGGGCAATGCATTCACCCGGCGCAATGCGGAGCGCGATATCGCGCAGCACCGGCCGTGCGCCGTAACCGGCGTGCAAGCCATTGGCGTGCAGCAATGGCGCTGTCGAGGCGTCTTGCGGTGGCGCGCTGACCACCAACGATGATTGCTGCTCGCTCATGTCGACAGGCTCCGGTGGCGCAGTACCAGCAGCAGGAAAAACGGCGCGCCGACCAACGCGGTGATTACGCCCACTTTGAGTTCCTGAGCGCTGGGGATCTGCTGCACCAATACATCCGCCGCCAGCAAAAACACCGCACCGGCAAGCGCGCTGAGCCCGAGCAGCCGGCTCGGCTGCTGACCGACCACCGGGCGCAGCAGATGCGGAATGAACAAGCCGACAAAACCGATGCTGCCGCTGACCGACACCGCTGCGCCGACTGCGAGCGCAACGCCGAGCAACAGCAGCAAGCGTTGGTGGTTGACGGCGAAGCCAAGCGATTGCGCGGTGTCTTCGCCGAGGCTCAAGGCATCGAGCAAGCGGCGCTGGCGCCAACAGAGCAGCAGACCGATCACGATAAACGGCAACACCAGCTGCAACTCCGCATGGCTGCGATTGGCGAGTGAGCCGAGCAACCAATACACCATCTCCGACATTGCATAGGGGTTCGGTGCCAGATTGAGTGCCAGCGCAACGCAGGAGCCGGCAAACGCATTCACCGCCACACCAGCGAGCAGCAGGGTCACGGTTGCGGCGCGCCGCCCGGCCAGCAGCAGCATCGCTGTCACGCCGAACAACGCGCCGACGATCGCCAACGTCGGCAAGATAAACCAGGCGATTTGACTGAGGCCGTAATAAATGGCCAGCACCGCACCGAGCGAGGCGCAACTGGACACGCCAATCAAACCCGGCTCGGCGAGCGGATTGCGAAACACGCCCTGCAACGCGGCGCCCGCCAGCGCGAGTGTCGCGCCAACCAGCGCCGCCAGCAGCGCCCGCGGCAAGCGTATGTCGAACACAATGGTGCGCACCAGCGATGGCGTGTCATCGCGCAGCGACTGCACGATCTCCACGGGCGTGAAAGTGACTTTGCCCAGGCTGATGGCAAGCAGCAGCAACAGCAGCAGCGCCACCAGCAGGGCTGTCGCGACTTTGCCTGCATGGTCATTACGCGTACTGGCTGATCGGATACGAACATCGGTTGCAGCACTCATTGCGACGGTTCCATTTTGGCTGCGAACAGCGTGTCGCGCGCGTGCGCCAGTTCCGCTGCCATCGCGGCGACGCCAAGGCCGGGGCAGAGCCAGTCGGCACTGGTGACGGCGACGCGCTGCATTTTGCTGTGCCGCAGCGCCGGGTGCTCCAGCACGCGGTAGGCGAGCGCATCGCGGTTGCCTTGCTGCTCTTCCAGAAACAGCACATCCGGTTGCAGCAGTACGATCTGCTCCAGCGTCAGTTCGCTGTCGTAGCGCAAGCCGAGCTCGTCGGCCGCGGTGCGGTAACCGGTCCAGCGCAGCAATTCATTTTTCAGTGAAAGTTGACCGGGGCTGTACGCATTCGGTGCCAGGCTGAGTGCCAGTGGCATTGGTCTGGTGTGGCTCAGTGAGCTGACATCGGTGCTCGTTGTAATCGCGTTGCGTTTGGCGGCATCCAGCGTGTGTTGCCACTGAGCCAGCAAGCGCTCGGTTCGCGCCTCCGTGCCTAACCAGCCGGCGAGCAGCCGCAGCGAGGCCGGCACGTCGGCAAGCGTGCTCGGGCTGGGCAGTGTGCGCACTTCAATGCCCAGCTGGCGCAACAGCTCCGTGGTTCTGCCTTGTTCGAAACTGGCGGCGATCACCAAATCGGGCTCAAGCGCCACCACTTGTTCAGCCAAGCCATCGTGCCGTGGCAGCACTTGCGCCAGTTGCCAGACGCGGCTGTAGCGCGGATCTGCCGCAAGCCGCGACACCGCGCGCACCTGTGTCGGTTCGGCCAACGTCAATACCAATTCATCGACGCACAGCGACAATGAAACCACGCGCCGTGGCGGCTCACGGCTGTGAACCATGCCACCGAAGAAAACGCTTGCCAACACTGCGCCAGATAGCACGCGCCGCAGTGCTGTCCGTGCGGAAGCAACACCCCGTTTGCGTAGAAAGCTGCCGAATCTTTGCATGATGTCGATTCAGTAATCCACGCCCGGCCGCGCCTTGATGCCGGCGCGGAAGGCGTGCTTGATGTCCTGCACTTCCGCAACCGTATCGGCCAGTTCGCGCAGCGCGCTGCCGCCACCGCGTCCGGTGATCACCACGCTCTGGCCCGGCGGCCGTTCGCGTATCGTAGTGAGCACGCGCGCTTCATCCAGATAACGAAAGCTCAGCATGTAGGTGAGTTCGTCGAGCACCACCAGTTGCAGCGCCGGATCACGCAAGTGCTGTTCGGCTACCGCCCAGGTGCGTTCAGCCGCCGCGATGTCGCCACTGCGGTCTTGTGTGTCCCAGGTGAAACCGGTGCCCATCTGGTAGAACGGCACATCCGGCCGCTGCTCGCGCAGGAAAATTTCCTCACCGGACAGTTGCACGCCTTTGATAAACTGCACCACTGCCACTTTATGGCCGTAACCGAGGCTGCGCAGCACCATACCAAACGCCGAGCTGGTCTTGCCTTTGCCGTCACCGGTCAGCAGCAGCACAAGGCCGCGCTCCTCGCTTGCGGCAGCAATGCCGGCATCGACCTGCGTTTTCAGTTTCGCCATTTTCTGTTGGTGGCGGGTGTTGCTGTCTTCGGTCATCAGGATTCTCTAATGGGAATTATCACATCAAGTTGTGGGTGAGCGTTCCGGACACGTAATGCTCGGCTATCCGAAATCATTTAAGCCGCCACAACCTCACTCAAAACGCCGCCGTCACTGTTACCTCAACCTGCCGCCCTGCCGCCGGATAATAGTACGCCGGCCCCCAGGCAGACACGCCGGCGAAACCGTCGTAGCGCTTGTCGCTGACATTGTCGATGCGCAGGGCGAGTTGGTAGTGCGACCACGACCAGTTGGCGGCGACATTGAACAGCGTGTAGCCGCCGAGCAGCGGCGCGCTGTTGGCGTTGTCACCGGCGAAATGGCGCGGGCCGGTGTACTGCGCATCAACGTAAAACTGCATTGCGTCGCTGGCCTGCCACGACAGGCCGGCGCCGGCTTGTCGTTTGGCAACGAACGGCACCCGGTTGCCGGAAAAACTGCCGCTGTCGTAGCGCGCATCAACAGCGCTCGCATTGAAGTGGCCCCACCAACGCTCATCGAATTGCCAGCCACCGCGCACGGTGAGGCCTTCACGTCGGCTCGCATTGAGATTCACGTTCGCGCCGGTGCCGGGACCGAACGGGCCGTCGGCGCTCGGGTCGTAGAAAATTTCATCCTGCAGTTGCAAGCGGTACAGCGTGATCGTGCTGTCGAGACGTGCGCTTTGCCATTGCCAACCGAGCTCCCATGACGCGGCTTGCTGTGGGTCCAGTCGTTCCCGATCCGGTTCGATAAAACCGTTTTCGTCGGCGCTCGGCCAGCGAAAGCTGTCGTCGCGGCGCAGGAACAGGTGCTGGCTGTCGGTCAGCGTCCAACGCGCCGCGAGTTGCCAGGCGTTCAAGGATTGCTGCACGCGCTCGGCGAGCTTGTGATCCGCTTCAAAGCGGCTGTGACGACCACCGGCCGTGAGCGCCACGGTATCGCTCAGCGGCCATTGCAACTGGCCGTACAGATCGCGGCTCTGCTGATCGATTGGATTGCTGCCAAAGCCGTAATCGGTTTCGGTCTCGGCATCTTCGGCATCGATGCCGAACAGCAGACCGATCTCTGCCAACGTGCCACTGACGCGCGGTTGCCACGCCGACAATTCGGTGCGGCTGCGATAGGGCGACGCATAGAGCGCTCCGGTGCCGTTTTCTTCGCGCTGGTTGCCATCGACCAGCAGCTGCCAGTGTTCGCTGAGGTCAACGCGCGCGCCGAGATGCCAAGCATCGGTATCGCGCTCGCTGAAATCCGCGGGCGTCAGGCTTTGCTGGCGGTCAGCGTCGCGCTGGTCACGGCTGAGGCTGCCGGGCAGGCGCAACTGTTCGTCGCTCGCTTGGCCGTCGAGCTTTAGCTGCCAGCTGTCACCGTCGTAGCCAATGGCGATGCTGTCGTAACGGCGGTTCTGCTCGTTGTTGTCGCGGTAGTTGTCGCTGAGCCATTTTTCACTGGCGAAGCGGCCATGCAGGCCGTTGTCAAAGCGATGACCGGCAGCGAGCCGGTAACGTTCGCCATCATCGCTGGCGCGGCCGGCGGACACGCGCAGCGTGTGCTCGTTCGCCGCAGTTGTGTGGATCAGTACTACGCCAGCGGTAGCCTGGTCGCCGTACAGCGCGCCAGCGCTGCCGTAGAGCACTTCGATGCGATCGATATCGTGCAACGACAGGCCCGCCAGATCGGGACCGGCAAGTGACGGATTGTTGAGCTTGCGGCCATCGATCAGCACCAGCACATTGTTGAC
>CAMLKQ010000161.1 GCA_946480585.1 uncultured Kangiella sp. | reverse complement strand
GGCATCTACCAGCTCGATCTGCAAGGCAATGCGCTGTACGCCAACTCGCGCTGGTCGGCGATGTCCGGCTACAGCTTTGAAGAGTCAAAAGGGCTGGCGTGGCTGAAGACCTTGCACCCGGATGATCGGGAGCCGGCCCGGGCCCATTTCCGGGCAGCGCGCGACCAGCAAACCGGTGCTGCATTCGAATTCCGTTTTGTCCAGCCAAACGGCAATGTGGTCTGGTGCATGACCCGCATCAGCCCGTTGTTTGATCGGCACGGCGAGTTGCGCGGTTACGTGGGCAGCAACGAAGACATCTCCGAGCGTCGCCAAGCCGAGCAGGAACTTGCCCGGTTCAGCACGACGATGGCGGCGCTGGCCGCGGAAGCCCCGCAAGGCGCGCTGCAACCTTTTCTCGGCAAACTGCTCGGCGGTGTCGCTGGCGCCCTGAGTGCGCGCTGGGCTTCGGTCAGTTTGCTGATGCCGGACGGCAAACGGGTGCAAACCCAGGGCTATTACGCGGACGGCAAACTGGTGGAAAACGTCGAATACGAATTGCCGGGCAGTCCGTGCGAGCAGGTGATCAGCGGCGAGGCCTTGTTCATCGAAGACGCGGCGGCAGCGCGTTACCCGGATGACCGCATGCTGACCGATCTCGGCGTTCGCAGTTACCTCGGCATGCCGCTGCTCGGTGCCGATGGCAAACCGTTTGGCTTGGTCAATGTGCTGCATGATCAACCGATGCCGCGCAGTGAAAGCCGGCTCAGTTTGTTGCGGGTGTTTGCGGCCCGTTTGTCGGCGGAAATTGAGCGCGAACGCAGCTTGCGGCAGTTGGCCGAGCTGAGCGCGCAACTGGAGCTGAAAGTCGCACAGCGGACCGAGCAACTCGCAGCCACCAATCGTGAACTGGAATCATTCACCTGGTCAGTGTCGCATGACATGCGCGCACCACTGCGCACCATCGATGGTTTCGTATCGGCGCTGGCCGAGGATGAAGGCGAGCGGCTCAGCGCCGAGGGCAAGGCGCATCTGGCCCGCATACGTGGCGGAGTCAGCCGGCTCAATGAACTGATCAGTGCGTTTTTGCAGTTGTCGCGACTGAGCTCCGGTGAGCTGCGCAAAACCCGCATTGACTTGTCATCGCTATGTCAGGAAATTGCCACCGAGCTGGCAGCAGCACAGCCGGAGCGGCGCGTGGCCTGCAATATCGCCGATGGCATGTTTGTCGACGCCGATCTGAATCAGCTGCGGATCCTGATGACCAACCTGCTCGGCAATGCCTGGAAATTCACCGGTCGGGTCGAGCATCCGCAGATCCGGGTATTCAGCCGGCAGGAAAACGGTGAAACCGTTTTTCATGTGCAGGACAACGGCGCAGGTTTCGATATGGCTGATGTCGACAAATTGTTCACGCCATTCCAGCGCCTGCACGCGCAAAGCGAATACGAGGGCTCTGGCATTGGCTTGGCGACTTGCCGGCGTATCGTCCAGCGTCACGGTGGCCGTTTGTGGGCCGAGGCCAAGCCGGGCCAGGGCGCGACGTTTTCATTCACGGTCGCGCCGGTGACGCATTGAGGTCGAGCTGATTTACTGCAGCCAGTACATCGGATAGTGGCGCTGGCTGTTGCGCGAGAGGTTGTTCACCAGCAGCGCAATCAGCAACAGGATCAGCGCGCCGGTCAACACGGGCGTCACGACAAAGCCGAAACCCATTGCCCGAATGCTGTCGCCACCGATCACGGCGATCAGCGCTGTGGCGCCGCCGGGCGGATGCATGGTGCGGCTGACATGCATCAGCATGATCGCCAGCGACACGGCAAGCGCGCAGGCCAGCACCGGATAGTTCGGCAACAGCAGCGTCACGCTCACCCCCACGATTGCCGACAGCACATGGCCGCCAATCAGGTTGCGCGGTTGCGAAAATTCCGCCTGCGGCGCGCCGTAAATCAGTACGGCCGATGCCCCGAACGACGCGATCAGAAACAAATTCCAACTGCCGTCGACCCGCAGCAGCTGTTCCAGTCCGGCAATCAGCAGAATGCCGACAAATGCCCCTAATCCGGACCAGAGAATTTTCTTGATTGGCTTGCGGGGCGGGCAGTGACCTTTCGGTCGCCATTTTTGGAGGTAATTACGCATTGCGAACGGCAGGTGACTGACAAACGGCGCGCATCATACCCGGCCGAACCCACGCTGGCATTGATCTGCACCATGAAATTTCCGCACATCATCGTAACGCGACAGCATCATGTCGAGCGTCGATATGAATCGGTTGAAATCAATCCAGCGTACGGCGGTACTTCTTCAGGCCGATGGCCATCACCAGCAGCGTGAACACGGTCAGCGCCAGCAGTGACGGGCTCACTTCCAGCGAGCCGTTGCCCTTGAGCAGGATGCCGCGGACGATGCGCAGGAAATGGGTCAGCGGAAACACTTCCCCGAGCCACTGCGCCCAGATCGGCATACCGCGAAACGGAAACATGAAACCGGACAGCAGCAGCGACGGCAGAAAGAAGAAGAAGGTCATCTGCATCGCTTGGGTCTGGCTGCGGGCGACCGAGGAAATGCTGATGCCAACGGCAAGGTTGGCGAGAATGAACAGCAGAATGCAGGCCATCAGCAGCGCGATGCTGCCGACGATCGGCACGCCAAACAAGAACGCGGCTGACAGCAATACCACCGCGACCTGAATGTAACCGACAAAAATGTACGGCACGATTTTGCCGAGCATGACTTCGGCCGCTTGCAGTGGCATCGCCAGCAGCGCTTCCATAGTGCCGCGTTCGGCCTCCTTGGTGATGGCGAGCGCGGTCATCATGATCATGGTCATGGTCAGAATGACGCCGAGCAATCCGGGCACGATGTTGTATTGGGTGATGCCTTCCGGGTTGTAGCGTTTGTGCAGCCGCAACTCGAATGCTGGCGTCGCTCCAGCGAGCGGTTGCAGCGGGCCGCGCAGATCCGGTTTCAGTGCCTGCTGCACCAACTGGTTCAGCGTCGCCACCGCGTTGCCGGTCGCGGCCGGATCGGTGGCGTCGGCGGTCAGCAGCAGAGCGGGCTTTTCACCACGCAGCAATCGGCGGGAAAAATCACCGGGGATCTCCAGCACAAACTGCACGTCGCCACGCTTTAATAGCGCGTCGGCGTCGCTGCGGCGACTGACCGTTTCGGTCAGGACAAAATACTGGCTGGTTTGCATCGCGGCGATCAGGCTGCGGCTGAACGGGCTGTTGTCCTGATTCAGCACCGCGGTCGGCAGATGTTTCGGATCGGCGTTGATGGCAAAGCCGAACAATGTCAGTTGCAGCAGCGGCACGCCGATCATCATCGCGAAGGTCAGCCGATCGCGCCGCATCTGGATGAATTCCTTGCGCACGATCGCCAGAAAACGTTGCCAGCTGAATCGGCTCATGAGCTGGCTCCGCGCAAGGTGGTATCGCGTGGTCGCTGCTCCGACTGTCGCTGCAAGGCGATGAACACATCTTCAAGCCTCGCGGTTGCCGGCTGCAGCGAGAGCTGATGCTGGTGCGCGTACGCGGTCAGCGCGGGCGCCGCCTGCAAGGGATCATCGGCGCAGACATGCAGCACGTTGCCGAACGGCGCCACTTGACTGACGCCGGGCAATGCGCGGATGTCGGCCAGCGCGCGAATGTCGCTCGGCGATTGCAGCTCCCAGGTTGGCTGGCCGAACTGCGCGACCAGTGCGCTCGGCGCGCCATCGGCGAGCAATTCGCCGGCACTGATATAGGCCAGCCGATGACAACGTTCGGCTTCGTCCATGTAATGGGTGCTGACCAGCACCGTGATGCCATCGGCGCTCAGCAAATGGATTTGTTCCCAGAATTCCCGGCGGGCGTTCGGATCGACGGCTGCGGTGGGCTCGTCGAGCAACAGCAGATCGGGTTCGTGCAGCAGACAGGCCGCCAACGCGAGCCGCTGCTTCCAGCCACCGGACAAGGTGCCGGCCAATTGCTCGGCGCGATCCGCCAAGCCAATCCGCTCCAGGCTCGACGTGATTTTTTCCGCGCGCGCGGCCATGTCATATACCTGGGCAACAAAGTTCAGGTTTTCCCGCACGGTCAAATCTTCATACAGGCTGAAGCGCTGGGTCATGTAGCCGACCCGGCGTTTGATTGCTGCGCTGTCGCTTCGAATATCAAAGCCGAGGCAGTGGCCTTGTCCGGCATCGGGTGTCAGCAGGCCACAGAGCATGCGCAGCGTGGTGGTTTTGCCGCTGCCATTGGGGCCCAGAAAACCAAAAATTTCGCCGCGCCGAATGTGCAGCGACATGTTCTGCACCGCGATGCGGGCGCCAAAACGTTTTTGCAGGCCGCTGACATCAATCACGGTCTCGCCAAAGCGTTTGTCATTCGGCGCTGCGTTACCCGAATGGGACGTATGCGTGTGCGCTGACATGGTTTCGACTCACTGCCAGTGCACATCAACCGGTTGCCCCGGTTGCAACGTGGCGTTCGGCGCTGTCGGCCAGGCTTCGGCGCGGTACACCAGCGCGGCGCGGTTGTCGCGATTGAACAGCACCGGTGGTGTGTATTCGACCGCATCGGCAACAAAGCGGATTTCCGCCGGAATGTCGGCGCCGCAGCCATCGCATTGCACCCGAACGGCGCTGCCCACCGTCAGCTTGGCGCGCAAGGTTTCCGGTATGTAGAACCGGATCTTGATTGCGTTGTCCGGCAGCAGCACGACCACCGGTTGGCCATTGGCGACATATTCACCGGGCTGGAACAGCGTTTCCTGCACACGGCCACCGCTCGGTGCAGCCACCGTTTTCTGCGCCAGTTTCCATTGTGCTTGGGTGAGCTGGGCGCGAATGGCATCGCGCTGTGCTTCGGCAGCGCGCACCTCGTCACGGCGGGCGCCGAGCTTGGCCACTTGCAAGCGCGCGGCAAGTTCCTGCACTCGCGCCTCATCGCGTTGCCATTGGCTGCGGGCGGCGTCGATGGCATCGGCACTGGCGAGATTTTTTTTGCCGAGTTCCTGCATCCGTTGCCACTGCGCCTGACTGAGCGCCAGCTGGCTTTGCGCCTGGCTCGCTTGCGCGCGCAGCACGGTCAGTTCTTCCGGTCGCTGGCCGGCGCGCAGGTTCGCGATCAAGGCTTCTTGCTGATCGAGCTGAGCCTGCAAGCGGTCGCGCTCATCCTGTTCCGGCGCCGGCTCCAGCGCGAACAGCGGCGCGTCCTTGCTAACGATTGAGCCACGCTGCACGAGCAATTGCTCGAGGGTGCCCGCGGCCGGGCTGGCGAGGTAGCGGTATTCCGCTTCGGCGTAGCCCTGCAGTGGCTCAGGCGTTTCCTTGCTGCAACTCACCAGCAAAGCGAGCGCCGGTAGACTGAGCAACACACGCGCGAGCGTGGACGGGCCGGTGGCGACCAAATTCACGGCAATTCTCCTGCATGGGGCGACGGGACAGCGCGCAGGCCGGCGAGGCTGAAGCGGGCGATATGCCGGGCCAGGCCATCGATATCGACCGGGTTGTACAAACCGGGAAACAACCGGGACAGCGCCGGCTGCGCGAACAGGTAGACAAAACATTGACCCAGCACGCTGAGCGTGCACTGGCGGAT
>CAMLKQ010000160.1 GCA_946480585.1 uncultured Kangiella sp. | reverse complement strand
CGTCAGATCATCAGCAGCGAAACCTTCACCGCGCTGCTGCTGATGGCCGTGGCCAGCACCATGCTGACCATTCCGATGGTGGTCCGGGCCGGTCGTCGCGAGCAGCTGCCCGCATTATCGGTGTTGATGCCGACAGCTCCCGAGAGCGGACGCTGATTGCGTTGACAGCGCCGCTGCCCGGCATCGGCCAGCAAGAAAAAGCCCCGCATCGCGGGGCTCTTCTTTTGTGTGCTCTTGCGTGTGCTTGCGCAGGCTTGTGTAGTTACAACGCCGTCACGCCAGCCGTCGCATCATTGGCGGCTCGGCAGTTCGCAGCGCCGCCAAAGCCTGATGGTGCGGTTGGAAGTTCAGTGCGCAGCGCTCGATAAAACGCCGAATGTCGGTCAGCTTGTAGCGATGCGCCAATTCGTTGCCGGCGCGCAGCTGATGCTTGTCCGGGTAGATCCCTTTGCCGGCCAGCAAACAATTCCAGGACACGTTCGGGAAATAGACGTCCAGTTTCTGCCGTTCCAACTCATCGGTGATGTTATTGCCACTCACCCAAGTCTTGAGAATGGCGCGCAGACTGGGCGACATGTTCTCGTTGTTCGCGTTGGCGCGCCAATACTCGGTATCGGTCCGGCTGTTGATGCGGTAATGACAATGAATATAGTCACGAACGGCATCAAAGCGGGTGTTGACCGCCGCGTTGTACTCGTCGCGGTACTGATCGGTGAAGTTGCCCTTCTCGACAAATTCGACAAAGCGAGCCAGCGTGGTCTGCACCAGATCCAGCGCCGTCGCCTCCAGCGGCTCGATAAAGCCCTGCGACAAACCGACCGCCAGACAATTCTTGTACCAGTGTTGGTCGACACGGCCGACCTTCATTTTCAGATGGCGAGCCTCGATATCTGAATCCAGCAGGCCGAGATGACTGCGCAGCTCAGTTTCGGCTTCATCGGCCGAACAGAACGCGGAGCTGTAGACATAGCCATTGCCGTTGCGGCTGGTCAGCGGGATCTTCCAGGCCCAGCCATGTTTCAGTGCCGTCGCCTGGGTCTGGCATTCGATATCGGCTTCCTGCTCGGTTGGGAACACCACGGCCGAATCATTGAATAGCCGGTCGGCAAAACTGTTGAACGTGACGCCGAGCGTTTGTTGCAACAATTGGCTCCGGAATCCGGTGCAGTCGACAAACAAATCGGCTTCGATCACTTCCTCACTGTCGGTCTTCACTGCACCGAGATAGCCGTTTTCCTTGACCAGCACACCGGTGACCTTCGCCTGCTTGTGCTTGACACCTTTGGCGACCGCCCACTTGCTTAAGAATTTGCCGAGCAAGCCGGAGTCAAAATGATAGCCATACTTGATTTCGAACGGAAAATTCTCCGGTACAACTGGCGACAGGCGCTTCTTGGACAGGTGACTGGCCAGGAAAAAATGATCCGGATGACCTTCCAGATCAACCCCCTTGCGAATCAGAAAGCTGTTATGGAAAAACGCCGGCACGGTGTAATCATCGGGCTGGCACAGAAACGGATGGATGTAGCTCTCATAGCCGGGTTTGGTTGACCAGTTCTTGAAGGAGATGCCCACTTTGTAGGTGGCATTGCACTCCGCCATCCAGTCCGCTTCGGTGACGCCTATCACCTGCAAAAATTCTTTGAGCGGTGGCGTCGAGCCCTCACCGACCCCAATAATCCCGATCTCCGGCGACTCGATCAGGGTGATCGCGAATCCCTTCGGCAGCCAATGCTTGGCAAGGTAGTTGGCAGCCATCCAGCCTGCGGTGCCACCACCGAGAATGACGATATGTTTACCTTTTGCATCTTGATTCATGGGTGCTGTCTCATTCCGGCCGTGCCACAAACGAAAACCGCCCGGCAAGCCAAGGCTCGACGGGCGGTCTCTTTATGCCAGCTTCCCGAACATCAGGAAGTGCATCACACTCAGTACTTGTAGTTCACACCGAGGAAGTACTGCCGACCAAAGGTCCGGTACTCACCCAGTGCCGCATCTACACCATACGAAGCAATGCTCGGCTCATCGGTCAGGTTGTTGCCTTGCAAGACCACCGCCACGCCATTGTCAAAGGTGTACGACATCTGGGCATCCACTGTCGTGTAATCCTTGCCTTTGGCCGGCGTCGAGCTGCCCGGAATGTTCATGTTGAAAATGTAGTCGCTGCGATAACGGGTATTGACGTGCGCACTGAAGCCGCCAATATCCCAGAACACCGTGGCGCTCCAGACATCTTCCGACAAGCCCGGAATCGGCAGATCCTGACCGGCGAACAAGCCACCGCCCGAGATCTCCGCTTCACTTTCCGTATAGGAGTAGCTAGCCGTCAGACCCAGACCGGAGAACACGCCCGGCAGATTGCTGAAGGTATCGGTGAACGCCAGCTCGACACCGCGAATGTAACCGCCTTTCTCGCTGTTGACATAAGTCTCGTAGGCACCAGCAATCTGACCGGCCGGCACTTCCAGACCCAGGGCAGCAAACAGTTCGGCGTTGCCATCCGGATTGGTGATCGGATCGTAGGTGTCAGCGTAAAAATTCTTCTGCACCAGACTTTCGATATCCTTCCAGAACACCGCCACGGTCGCCGCGCCACCGTCTTCGAAGTAGCGCTCATACGACAGATCGATCTGGGTTGCACGGAACGGATCGAGATACGGCGAGCCCTTGGTCCAGACGTTGTAGAGGGTAACCGGATCACCGTTTTCGTCAACGCTGGAGCCGTTCCACGAACCGGCGCCACCTTTCAACTGACCAGCCGGCGGACGGCCCATGACCTTGGCAGCGGCAAAACGCAGCACGTCTTTCTCGGTCAGCTCAAACGACAGGTTCAGTGACGGCAAGGTATCGGTGTATTCCGGACCGTATTTGACGTAGGCGTAGTTGTCCTGCTCGAAGCCCATGTCATCAACAATCGGCGTGCCGAGGCCTTCACCATTTTCGTCATAGCCGACGTTCTGCACACCCATGGCCTTGATATCGGTTTCAATCACACGAACACCGACGTTACCGCGAACACGGGTATCGCCCCATTCGGTGTCGATATTCGCCATCAGGTAGGCCGCCGTGGTTTTCTCCTGCAAGCCACCTGACTCGACGAAGGTCCAGTCACGGCTGAACACTTGACGACCGGTGTAATTGCCCGGGCCGAAAATCGAATCGGCAATGCCATCCAGATCGACAACGAGGTGGTCCGGGGCACCGGCAACCGAGCCAATGCTGACGAAACCATCAACCGATTGCGGCATGCACGCCAGCGCCGGAATGGTCAGGTTGTCGGCGCAGTACGACTGCCAATTGCCGTCGCCATCAACGTAGTTGTACTGGCCATCGCGGCTGCCGTACAGGAAGGTGCCACGACGCGAATCAAATACGCGATCAGCGTAGCGGGCGCCCATCTCCAGCGATGTCACCATGCCCCAATTGACTTCAAGCTTGAAGTCCACCTTGTAGGCATCGAGCTCGTCGGTGTACTTGTGCGGATATTCCTCGTAGCGCGACAGGCGCATGTAATCGAGGTTGGTGAAATCGGTGTTGAAGGCAATTGCCGGAGTGCCATCACCGTTGCCGAGATAGGTCGCCGCCTGGCCGCTCAACTCTTGCCAGGTCGGGCCGGTGACCGTATCGCCATTCAAGTTGCCGGTCGCGGTACCAAACTCATAGGCGTGCAGCGATGCCAAGCGGTCCTTGCGGGTCTTGACGCCTTCGCTGTGCGAGATATCAAAGGTCAGCACGGCACGGTCACTGACCGCCCATTCAACATTCAAACCGATGGCGTCTGAATCGGCTTCAGTCGACTGATCTTCGGTTCGGGTTTCGAACCACGGGCTGCCGTCCCACGGTGTGCGCGGTTCGGTCAGCGAGACGGTGCCGCCGGTCATCACGCCGCCACTGACTGACGGTGAGCTGAGCGCATAGGTGTTGAGGTTGTTCAAGCCACCGACCGTGATGCCGTGGCGGAAATCTTCCGATTCAAACTTCGACTTGAAGTAATCAAGCGAGGCCTTCAATGAATCGTTCGGCTGGAACACGATGGTGGCCATGTAGCCATCGCGCTCGTCGTTACCAGTGCCAGCCTGCCATTGGAATGCGCGGGCATAGTATTCGTTCTCACCATCGCCGTTGACATCGCCTTCGGCGTAGCCGTTCTGACCGTCAGCACCGGCACGCGAACCTTCAAACACGTTCGGCTGCTTCAGATGCGCCCAACCAACGCCAACACCCAGCGTGTCGTTGAGGAATTTGCCTTGATAAGACAGGCTCAGACGTTCGCCTTCGTCGTCAGAACCGATGTCACCTGCAGCATCGTTGTACGACTTGCGGACACTGGCGTTGAAGTTGTGTTCTTTCTGCGCCTTCAGCGGGTTGGCCGTTTTCAGCTCCACGGTCGCGGCGACGCCGCCTTCGATGTGCGAGGCTTTCGGCGACTTGTATACCGCGCCCTGGGTAATCAGTTCCGACGGATACTGATCGAACGACATCCAGCGGCTGCTTTCGGTGTAGGCGCTGGTGGTGGCCTGTTCGCGGCCATTCAGCGTAGTCTGAATGAAGTCGCCATTCATGCCACGGATATTCAGCTGGGTGGATTGACCCGAGTCGCGAATGGTGGTGACACCCGGAATGCGACCGAGCGCGTCGGCGATCGATTGATCCGGCAGCGAATTGAGCGCACCGGCATCAACCACATCGGCAATCACATCGGCTTCCCGCTTGGTGTCGATCGCTTTTTCGATACCACCGCGAACACCGTACACCTCGAGGCGGACCGCCCCTTCTTTCTTTTCTTGCTGATCGGCCGGCTGCTCGGCTTGCGCTTGCTCTTCGGCATCCTGAGCGTATGCACCGGCACTGACCGACTGCAACGCAGACGCCAACGCCAAGCTCAGAATGCTTCGCTTGAATTGCACCATCTCCCACACCCCTCGAATTATTTTCATTTGTACGGCAAGCCCAGCTGACAGTCTGCAAACGCGCGGGCTCAAGCGCACTTCCTGTGTTCCCATTGCGAAGTGCGGGTCGATGGTATCCGCACTGCAACCGAGGGTAACCAAGTTGAATACGTATTCAGTGCAACAGCCGATATTGCTCTGCACCATTGCAGTTCAGCGATCAGCACAAAGTGGTCCGGAACGCGTCAGCCAGAAGGGAGGTAAATGCTTTGGAATCAGTCAGTTAGCGCTCGTAGCGTGCGCCCCGGAGAAAGCTGGATTTCGCCCTGCACAATTTCGGTTGCTGAGGGGATAGCGAACACTGGGTGGCGTGTGCCCCAAAAGGGCGCACGCCAATGACGCCACGGCAATTCAATTACCAATCGCGCCGCTGATTCCCGAAGCCGGCGCAACGGCAATCATTCAGCGCCGGAGCTCAATGTGAATCGGCTGAAGACTGTCAGCCATTTGCAACTGCACGCCGCGGCCCTGCAGCAGCCAACCGGGCTCGCCGGAGGCAAACGCGGCTGCCGAAATCCGCTGCAACGGCTTGCCATTGACCGTGACACGGCGCGGTTCCGGTTCCCCGATCAGCAGCCATTGCAGCGGCCGAGCTGACGGCACATAGCTGCCTTGCTGCGGC
>CAMLKQ010000159.1 GCA_946480585.1 uncultured Kangiella sp. | reverse complement strand
TCATCCGGCCGGCTTCCACTTTCGACAGATCCAGAATGTCGTTGATGAGGCTCAGCAGATCGCTGCCGGAACGGTGAATGATGTCCGCGTGCGCCACTTGTTTCTCGCTCAGGTTGCCGGCGCCGTTGTGACGCAGCTGCTCACTCAAAATGAGAATGCTGTTCAGCGGCGTGCGCAACTCATGCGACATGTTGGCGAGAAATTCGGATTTGTAGCGGTTGGCCATCGCCAGCTGTTCGGCCTGTTCGCGCAGCTTCTGTTCGGCCGCCTTGCGCGCCGTGATGTCGATCACCACCGCCTGTATCAATTTCTGGCCGCCGGTGACAATCGGCGCCAAACCGACTTCGACCGGAATCGCCCGGCCGGATTTGTGCCGGGCAAACAACTCGCGATTGCCGCCCATCTGCCGCTGCGCTGGCGCCTGGTGATAGCCCTCGCGCAGTTTCGGGTGTTGCTCGCGCCATTTGTCCGGTATCAGCATTTCCACCGACTGGCCCAGCAATTCGCTGCGGCTGTAACCGAACAGGTTCTCGGTCTGACTGTTGACCAGCTCGATCGCGCCGCTGGCATTGACCAGCACAATGGCGTTGGGCGCCGCTTCCACCAGCATGCGGGCGCGCTCTTCGGCGTGTTTGCGCGCGGTCAGATCGATGATCGAACCAATGGTTTTGATGCCATCATCGGTGTGCACCGGACTCAATCCGATTTCGACCGGCACTTCGCTGCCATCCTTGCGGCGGGCAAACAGTTCGCGACCGGAGCCCATTTGCCGCGGCGATGGCGCTTGCTGAAACGCCAGCCGAAATCCGACATGCTGCTGGCGATAGCGCTCGGGCAACAGCAGCTCCATTGGCTGGTTCTGCAACTCATCCTTGCTGTAACCGAACAGCGCTTCGGCTTGAGGGTTCAGCCACTCGATGCAGCCATTGGCGTCGACCATCAGCATTGCGTTTGGCGCGCCATCCATCAGCATCCGGAAGCGTTCTTCCCGTTGCTTCAATCGCTCGGTCAACCCGATTTGCTGACGGTGCAGGCGTTCGCGCTGACGGGCATAGAGCACCATCATGGTGGCCAGCAACATGGCGAAAAAGCTGCCGGACAGCAGCAAGGTCACAGCACTGCCACTCGGCAGGTTGGCTTCGAAATACGGCGTGCTGGTCAGATGCAATTGCCAACTGCGGCCCGGCACCGACAACTCACGGGTGGCGGCAAAGCGCGCGGTCCGGTTGTCGTGTTCGGTACTGAACAGCACGGTATTGTCAGCGCCGGCACTGGCATCCGTCACAATCAGATGGAGTTGATCGAGCCGCGGCCCAAGCGCACCGCGAATGAGATCCGCGATCGCGAAGCGGCTGAAAACATAGCCATGCAACAACGCGGCACGCGGCTCCGGCAGCGCGCTGCGCCGGTACAACGGCCAGAACATCACCACACCCAGCGACGCCGGCTGGTTGCCGACGGCACTGAGCGGCAGCGCCGCCGTCAGAATCGGCCGGCCTTCATCACGCGCCTGCTGCATGGCCTGCCAGCGAATCGGATCGGAGCTGGCATCAAAACCAAAGCTGCGCAAATTGCGCCAATCCACCGGTTCCAGAAAATAGATCGGGAAGTAATCGTGCGAGGCCGACAGTTGCTCCGGTTGCACCTGGTATTGGCTGAGTCCCTCGGCGCGCGCCTGCTCGATGTGCCGGCGCAACTCGGCTTTCGGCACCCGCGGGCTATAGCCAATGCCCTGCAAGCCGGGGTGACTCAGGTCGAGCCGCAGACTGGCGGTGAATTCGCGCCACTCGGCGCGGGTGACTCTTTCCGAAGCCGCATACAGGGCCGCGGCGCTACGCAGCACCGCTTCATAAGACTGCATGCGCTGGTTCAGGACCGCGAGCAGTTCATCGGCTTCGACATCGAACCGCTGCTGAGCGATGGTGCTGTCCTGTTGACGGCTGTATTGCCAGACAAACACCGTCGCCAACATGGCAACGCCAAACACCAGCCCAAACAGCCCCGCCAGCCGCCAGAATGCACTGGATGATGGCGCCTCCATGCCGGCTCCCTCTGCATGCGAATGGGTACGTCAATCTAGCTAAGCAGCAACGTCAGCTTTTTGCCATGCTGCTGTGCGCCAAAATATTGCCGACATCACAAATCGAAGCGAGGTCGCCCGGTCGCCAGCGTTTCCCAACTGACCGTTACCGCCATGCCCGCGGCGCGGGCCATTCGTAATCGCTGACCGCCGGGTACTCCTCGGTGCAGCGTTTGTGAAACCAGGTTTCATAGCAGTCGAGGCCGCAGTAATGCTCGACGTATTGTTCCCCTTCCGGGGTCAGGGCAGCGCTGAGCGGGATTTCACTGCGGCAGACATTGCACGCGACCGGGGCATCCTCCCCGGCAGCGACAGCAGCGGTTGTTGGCTTCACGATTCGGTTCCTTTACAGACAGATGGCAAGCCCATCTGTTTGTTTGATATGACGAATCGCCGATTGGTGCACGCCTTTCACCGCCATCGGAGCCAACCGTTCTAACCGCCAGGTCAGAGAGAACGATTCGCTCCTGTGCTGCCGATCAGGCCGCTGTGCCGTCAGCCGCCAAAAAAGAAACGGGCAGCCAGTGGCTGCCCGTTTCTTTTCCCTTCATGGCAAATCACTCAGCTTTGCCAACCGCCACCCAATGCCCGGTACAAATCCACCGTGGCGTTGAGCTGATCGAGCTGGGCTTGCACCTGTTCCTGCTCGACTTGCCTCAGCTGACGCTCAACATCGAGCAATTCCAGATAGCCGATGCGGCCGGCGTCGTAACGCAGCTTGGCGACGCGGTAACCGTTGCTGAGCGCGTCCACCCGGCGCTGCTGCGCCGCTTGAATCTCACGCGTGCTGCTGAGCGTACTGAGCGCATCCAGCGTTTCCTTGAACGCGGTCTGCACCGTGTTCACATACACAGCCGTTTGCGCTTGCGCGTTGGCTTCAGCAGCACCGACATTGGCGTTGACCCGGTACAGACTGGTCAGCGGCTGGGACAAACCGAGCGCCACTTCCCAGGCTTTCGCCGGTGCATCGAGCACGCTGCTGAGCGCATCGGACACGCCGCCAGCAAAACCGGTCAGCGACAGCGACGGCAGGTAATCGGCTTTCGCGACACCGATGCGGGCGTTGGCGGCTTTCAGGCGCGCTTCCGCTTGCCGGATGTCGGGACGACGATTCAGCAGTTCCGACGGCAGATCCATCGGCACGACAGGCGCGCTCGGCAACACCATGCTCGTTTCGCCGTTGCCCGCCCCAGCCTTCTGCCAGGCCGTCAGCATCGCCTGCGGCGATTGGCCACGCAGCACGGCGAGCGCGGTTTGCACTTTCGCGCGCGCCGCTTTCTGTGCCGGCACTTGCGCAGCGACCGCTTCCGCTTCGCTGCGCGCCTGCTCAAAGTCGTACGGCGAGATCAAACCGCTGTCGAGCCGCTTTTGCTGCAAGCGGACATTTTCCTGCCGGGTCTGCAGCGTGCGCTCGGCGAGCGCAATCTGCTGATCGAGCGCTTTCAACTGGAAATACGCTTGCGCAACGTTCGCCGCCAGCACCGAGCGCACGGCATCGTGCGCCGCGACGTTAGCGTCGAGATCAGCCAGCGCCGCTTCGTTGGCACGGCGGATCTTGCCCCAGAGATCGATTTCATAATCGAGCACCAGACCGGCCTGATAGGTGGTCGTGGTCAGCGGCTGCCCGGCTGGCGTCACCACTTCACTGGTGCGCGCCTTGACGCCATTGACACCGAGATCGACGGTCGGCCAGTAATCGGCACGCGCCAGCTGGAGCTGGGCAGCGGCGGCTTCCACCGCTGCCACGGCCGCTTTCAGGTTGCTGTTGTGGTTGAAGCTTTCTTCGATCAGTGCAGTCAACACCGGATCGTTGAAACCTTGCCACCACTGTTGCAGACCGCTGACCTGTTCAGCCGGTGTTGCCTGCCACTGCTCCGGCAACGCCAGTTCCGGCCGCTGGTAATCCGGGCCGATTGCGCAGGCACTGAGCACGGAAATCGACAGCATCGACAACGCGAGTCGCATGTGACGTGCATTAATCATGAGCCACCTCCGGTTTCACCGCCGCGCTGACCCGCGAGCGCCGGATACGGAAATCCGAAATCAGTTTGAAGAACAGCGGCACGAAGAAGATCGCGAGGAAAGTCGCGGCCAACATGCCACCCATCACACCGGTACCGACCGACATGCGGGCATGCGCGCCTGCACCGGACGAGAACGCCAACGGCAGCACGCCGAGAATGAACGCCAGTGACGTCATCAGGATCGGCCGGAACCGCAGCCGCGCCGCTTCCAGCGCCGCATCGACCGTGGCCATGCCTTCGTGCTTCTTCATCATCGCGAACTCGACGATCAAAATCGCGTTCTTGGCCGCGAGACCGAGCAGGGTCACCAGACCAATCTGGAAGTACACGTCATTGGTCATGCCGCGTGCCCAGACCGCCACCAGCGCACCGAAGGTACCGAACGGCAAGGCCAGCAGCACCGACAGCGGCAGCGACCATTTCTCGTACTGCGCCGCCAGAATCAGGAACACCATCACCGCAGCGAGACCGAGCGCGATACCGCTGGAGCCGTCCGATTTCTTTTCCTGGAACGAGGCACCGCTCCAGTCGTAGCTGAAATCGTTCGGCAGGGTTTCTTTCAGCAATTGCTCGACCCGTTCGATCGCCTGACCTGACGACACGCCCGGTTTGCCACTACCGAAAATTTTCACCGCCGGCAGGTTGTTGAAGCGATCCTGCGAGTCCGGACCGGCGGTGTATTTCACCGTGGTGAATGCCGACAGCGGAATCATCCTGCCGCGCTCGGAGCGGACATAAATCGCACCGATGTCTTCCGGCCGGGTTTTGTAATCCGGATGCGCCGACATCAGCACCTGCCAAGTGCGGCCATACTTGTTGAAGTCATTGACGTAGTACGAACCGAGCGTCGCCGACAGCGTGTTGAAGGCTTCATCAATCGACACGCCGAGCGCTTTCGCCTTTTCGCGATCCACATCGACGTACAGTTGCGGGGTACCGGCACGCCACAAGGTCGCGACGTTCATCAGCAACGGGTCCTGATTGGCTTTCGCCAGGAATTGCTGACTGACTTCCTGCAGACGCTGGGCACCGCCTTCGCCACGGTTCTGGATGAACAGTTCAAAACCCCCGGCCGCGCCGAGACCGAAGATCGGCGGCGGGTTGAACGCGAGCACCAGCGCTTCCTTGATGTGGCCGGTCTTCATGTAGACCTCGCCAACCAGCATGTCGGTGTTGACGCCGGGGCGCTCATCCCAATGCTTCTGGGTCACGAAGATGGTCGCGGCGCTGTTCTTGTAACCGCCGCCGAGGAAATCGAAACCGGTGAAGGCAATCGCGTAAGCGTTGGCATCGTTCGACTTGATCGCATCGACCACTTCCTTGACCACGGCATCGGTGCGATCAAGTGTGGCGCCATCCGGCAGCATCACCGCGGTCATGAACCAGCCTTGATCTTCGTTCGGCACCAGCGAGCCCGGCGTCGACTTCCACAGCCAACCGGTCGCGAGCACCATGCCACCGAACAACACCACGCCGACAAT
>CAMLKQ010000158.1 GCA_946480585.1 uncultured Kangiella sp. | reverse complement strand
TCCGGATCGGCGCTGGCGAGAAACTCGCTCAGATTGTCGTTGCCGAGTCGCCGCGCACCGTCGACATGGCCGGCCGCAAACGCCACCGGATCGCGGATATCGACCAACACGGCACCCGCCTGCAATTGTTGCTGCGCCTGCTCGGCACTGAGCCGTTGAAACTGCATGCTGTGACTCCTGCGCGCGAACGCGCTCAATCCGCCGGCCGCCGCATCATGAAATGCGGAATGCCATCTTCCAGATACGGTTCGTCAAACACGACGAAACCGCACGATTCATAAAACCGCCGCAAATACGCTTGCGCACCGATCACGCAATCATGACCCGGATGCGCGGCTGCGAGCGCCTGCAGACCGCGCAGCACCAGCTCGCGGCCCACGCCACCGCTGCGCGCCCGCAGCGCCGTGCACACCCGGCCCAGCGACGCGCTGCCCGACTCATGTCGATGCGGCGGCACGATGCGCAGACCGGCGAGCACACCGTCGGCGTCTTCGGCGAACAGGTGCAGGCAATCCGGATCGCGGCCATCGAGATCCGGATACGGGCACATCTGCTCGACAATGAACACGTCCTGCCGCAGCTTCACCAGTGCATGCAGTTGCACCGGCGTCAGCGCCGACCACGGCAGACAGTGCCAGCGCAGCGCAGCGCCGGAGGCTGCCCGTTGCGGCTCAGTGCCAACCATCGCGACGGCGCCCCCGCATGGCGCTGGCGGCAAAACCGAGCACAACACCGACCAACACGATGAGCGCGCCGGCGTACATCACTTCGCTTTGAAAGCGTCGCTCCAGCACATCATTTTGTTCGGTCAGGGTTTCCAGCTGGTTTTCCAGCTCAACCACCCGGACCTGCAATTCGTGATTCTGCCGCTGCAGCACTTCCCGCTCCGGCAACGAGGCTTTCATGCCTTCCAGCTCCGCCACCGCCGCGTTGAACCGGTTTTCCAGCTCGGCATAGCGGTTGACCGATGGCGGCACCGTGACAATTCGATCGGCTTCGATCCACCCTTCCGGACCGCTGGCAGCGCGCACCCGGACAAAGCCGGTGCCCGGCGCTTTTTCCATGATCTGCACCGGCTCGCCGGCTTTGATCTGGTTGATCGCTTTTTGTTCTTTGGCGGCGCCCGCACGCAGCGAAGCGGTCAGCTGATCGGTGATGTAATAGGTGGTCTCGGCCGCCGCCAACGGCATGGCGCAGATCAGCACCCACCACAACGCCAGACTGCTACCGCTGCAGGGCTTGTTCAATTGCACGGTTATCCTCCCGTTTTGCCGATCGAACCGATCACGCCGAGCCTGCCGACACTGTCGCAGGCTGCGGCAATGCGGCGCATGTTGGCACCGCTGCGTTCGGCGCTGCGATTGTAGCAGCGCCGCCGCAGGCGTCAGCAGCACCGGCACGGGATTTCGCTGTCAGCGCCGGCCCCATCCACTACAATGCCGGCCATTGCCCGCCGACCGGACAGCTGCATTTGCCATGGGCCGAGAACTCGAACTGAAACTGGCGACCGATCCCGACACCCTTGCCGCTTTGGTGGCGACCCGCCTGCCAGCAGGCTGGCACGCCGGCCCGTGGCAATCGCACCGGCTCGGCAACCGCTATTTCGATACCGATGATCACGAACTGCGCGATCGCGGTGTCTCGCTGCGGCTGCGTCAGGACGACAACCAGTTCACCCAGACCATCAAAAGCGCCGGCAGCAGCCTCGGCGGTCTCCATCGCCGCAACGAATGGAATGTCCAAGTCGCAGGACCGGAGCTGGACCCGGTGCGCTTGCCGGAAACCGAATGGACGCCGTGGCTGACCAGCCTGTGGCGGCAACAGAAACTGCTGACCGTGTTCAGCACCGATTTCGAACGCAAAGCGCGCGAGCTGCGCCACGACAGCGGCACCGTGGTTGAACTGGCGCTTGATCACGGCGCGGTGCACGCCAACGAAGAACACGATCCGATCAGCGAAGTCGAGCTGGAATTGCTGAGCGGCGATCCGGCGCCGCTGTTTGAACTGGCGCGGCAACTCGCCAGTCACCATCCGCTGCATCCGGACAGCCGCAGCAAAGCCGAACGCGGTTATCGCCTGCTCGGCTGGCAAGAGCCGGCCACCGCCCGGCTGCAACCGATTCTGATCAAGGAAGGCGCCACGCTCTGGCAACTGCTGCACGACAGTGTGCAAAACGCCTGGCAACACTGGCAGCTGTACGAAAAGGAATTTGTCAGCAAACCGTCGGTGGTCGCGGCCGAACAAATGCGGCGTGCACTCGGCCTGTTCCGGCATGTCCTGGTCTGCTACAGCGGTCTGCCGTTGCCGGTGGCCATGCACGGCTGGCGCCGGCAACTGACCCACATGCTGCAGGCGTTTCGCTGGGTGGGTCTGGCGCGCGCGCAGCAAGCGGCCGATGACATCGTCTGGTCGACCCAGGGCGAAGATTATTTGCCGCATCACGATGAGCTGCTCGAACGGCTGCCGGACGAGCGCGATTTTGCTCCCGGCATCGTCGCGGTCGAACAGCTGCTCGACAGCCGGCGCTACGCGCTGTTTGCGCTCGACGTTGCCCAGTTCCTGTTGCAGCCGCCGAGCGACATCGATCCGCCGTTGCTGCAACCGGCCAGCGAGCGCGCCACGGAACTCGTGATTAGGCAATGGGAAGCGCTGCAGAAAATCTGGGATGCGGCGCCGCAATCGCCGGATTTTGGTTACTACGAGCGACAGAAACGGCTGCTGCGCCGGGCGTTGTGGTCCTGTTTGATTTTCGGTGAACTGTTCGATGAGCGGCAGCGCGCGCTGTTCATCAACCCGTGCCGTGATTTGCTGGCTGGCATCCAGGACAACCAGACGCTGGCGAGCCTAGATCAACTCGGCCGGCAGCTCAGTGATGACCAATACCGCGACTTCACCGGCTGGCTGTTTGCCCAGCGCGAAACGCTGTGGAGCGCGCTGCAACTGACCCGCGAATTCGCCTTGCGCGCGGAACCGGAAACCTTGGAAAACGGCTGAGATCGCTGTTCATGACAGCAACAAAAAACGCCCCGTAACGGGGCGTTTTTTGTATTGCCACAACCGGCGCGAACTCAGTTGGTCACGGCAGCTTCCGGCGCGGCTTCGGCGCCTTCTTTGCTGCAGCTCCAGCCCATGCCGGCCAGCTTGTCGACCAGACCTTGCGCCTTGACCGCGCACTGATCGACTTCGACGTTGTAATGCCACAGCGTCTTGGCCGGTTCGCCCGGCTGTTCGGTGTCTTTGCTGTACTGAACATCGCACGGTTTGCTGGCGTCGTTGTCCATGTGCACCACCGCCACTTTCCGCACCGCATCACCCATTTTGCAGACCGTCACATCGGCGTGTGCGGCGCCGGCCATGACCAATGCACTGATAAGCCACATTGCTTTCATTTTATTGCCTCCTCCCTGAACACGGGGCCGGCAAAGTGTGAGCGCAGGCGCCGTCGCTGGCAAGCCACCGCGCGCAGATTTCAGCGCCCGGTCACGCGGCTTCACCCAATCACGTAGCCCCACCCGATCACTCCGCTTCAGTGGCCCGCTTGCAGCAGCGGCGGCATTGGGCAGTTCAGACGCTCGGCGATCACCCGCAACAGCTCGCGCTCGCGCGCGGTGACTTCGCGATCGGCCAGCACCAGTTCGGCCAGCGTGCTCAAGAGCGGCTTTTTCAGCAGCGGTGTCAGCCGATCCAGCATCGTCAGCGCCTGATCCAGTTTGACCGCATCGAATTCGCGCGGCAGCTCAACCACCGGCACACCGAAACTGGCGACGGCGCGCTGGTAGTGAGCACTGATGTCGTCATGCTGATTGCCGGACGCCTGCGCCACCAGCCCGACCACCAGCGCCAGCTCAGCCGCGACCTGGCTGAATTTGCCGAGCCGGGCCGCCGTTGCGTCGGCAGCCGGTGATAGCCAGTGTCGCAGCAACGCCGTCAGCACGTATTCGAACGGGGTGATGGTTTGATCTGCACGCGCCACCGCAAGCAAGGCGGTCAGCAAGGCCTTGCGGGCATCGGCTGACAACATTTCCAAGGCTGGGCGGGCACTGGTGATCAGCGCCAAGCGGGCATCGGCCGGCAACGCCGCGGTCGCCGGCAACAACCAGACCACCCGGTTGCGTTCGCTCTGGCCCAGATGCGTCTGCACCAGCTGCAGGGCCGGTGCGTTTTGTCCGCCACTTTCAGTCAGCAGCAGCGCCAGCATCAGCGCGCTGACCTGGTTGCGATCGTGCGCGGCTTCGCGCAGCGCCGGCGGCAACTGGCCGAGCAGCTGGTGAGCGTAATCCAGATGCGCTGGCGTCACGGTGCCCACCGAGGCGACCGCTGCGCGCCCGGCGTTGCCGGCAGGCGCGCTGAACCCGGCGATTGGCAATTCTGCTGCGTCCGGCATCGTCGTCGTCGACGAAGGTTCGCTGCCTTGCCGCTGCAGCTGACGCTGCAATACCGACGGCGTGAAACCGAGCGCGCTGATCCGGTCATCAAGCGGCGGATGGGTCGACAACATGCCAGACATCGCCACTTTCACCGACTCGCCAAAGCACATGTGACTCATTTCTTCGGCGTGCACGTTTTGCAGCAACGATTGCTGGCTGACCAGTTTGATTTTGGTCAGCGCGCCGGCAATGCCGCTGTTGTCGCGGGTGTATTGCACCGCACTGGCATCGGCGAGAAATTCGCGCTGGCGGGAAATCGCCGCCTTGATCAAGCGGCCGAAGAACAGACCGACATAGCCGATCACCAGCAAGGCAAGCGCCAGCAGCATTACTGCCAGCACAATGTTGCCGCTGTCTTTCTTCGAGCCGCCGCTGCGAACATGGCGCAAGCTACGCAGCAGAAATTCACCGAACTGGCCCAGCAGCAAAATGCCGGCAAGCACGCCCATGAGCTTGACGTTGAGCCGCATGTCGGCGTGCATGATGTGGCTGTATTCGTGGCCGATGACCCCCTGCAATTCCTGTCGGTTCAATTGCTGCAGGCAACCCCGCGTGACCACCAATACCGTCTCTTCGACTTTCAGGCCGGCGACAAAGGCATTGATGCCCTGTTCATCGTCCATGACGTAAAGCCGTGGCATCGGCGTGCCGGAGGCGATCGCCATTTCCTCGACCACGTTGATCAGGCGACGCTCGAGCGGATCACTGGTTTCCGGCAGCACCCGGCGGGCACCGACCATGTCGGCAACCGCTTTGCCACCACCGGACAGCTGGGCCATCTTGAGCAGACTGCCCAGCGCAATCACCGCAACCGTGATCACGGACAACCACCCGAACTGGGCCGTGCGCAGCCAGTCGGCCAGCGCCAGCTGGGTGACGCCCGACAACCGGAAAGCGAGGTACGCCGCCGCGTTGACCGCGAGCACGATCAGCACCACTGCCAGCACGAAATACAGCACCAGCCACTTCGTGCGGCGCCGCGCCCAATCTTGCCGACCGAAAAAATCCATGCGTTATGCACTCACCCAAAAAGGAAAAGGATGTGGCACGTCATCCGAACCACATCCCCGGCACCGTTGACGGATCGGCACCGTCAGTTGAACGACACCCGCACCGCCTGACGGACTTCGGCGTTTTCCACTTCGAACAACGCCGCTTCCTTGAA
>CAMLKQ010000157.1 GCA_946480585.1 uncultured Kangiella sp. | reverse complement strand
CAAAACCCGGTGTTCTATCGGCTGCGCGCCACGGTCGACGGCGATATCAAGATGGAAGGACCGATCCGCGCCGATCCGGTTGATGATCTGACCATCGATTGGGAAAACCCGGACCCGGAAGCAGAAGCCGAGCCGGAAAATAACGAGGAAGATCTGATCGGCCGCGAACGCGATCGTCTGTTTGATGATGCGCGCAAGCCGCGCGAACGCAAGCCGGCTGATGGAGGCCGCGATGGCGGCAAATAAGTTTCCGTCAGTACGCAGCGGCCACTCACGTGGTTTCACCCTGCTGGAAGTGCTGGTCGCACTGGCCATTTTCGCCATTACCGCTGCCGCGATGATCAGCGGTATTGCCGGCTCGCTGTCGGCGCAGAGTTATCTCGAACGCAAAACCATTGCCCACTGGGTAGCACTCAACCAACTCAACTTCACCAATATGCGCGCGGTCTGGCCGGCGGTCGGCATCAGTGATGGCCGCGAAGAAATGGCCGGACACGAATGGCACTGGACCCGCAAGGTCGAAGGGACGGCCGATCCAAAGTTGCGCCGGGTGGAAATTGAAGTGCGCGCCGAACGCGAAGATGAAGATCCGCTGGTGCGCATCGCCGGCTTTGTCACCGACCGGCCCGCCGAGATGGCGGCACCGAGCAACGAGCTCGAAGGTGGCGGCTACAGCGACGGCGAAAAGACACCGGAAGAGCCCCCGGTGGAAGAGCCGCCGATTGATGGTCCGCCGCCGTTGCCCGGTGAGGATCCGGAAAAATGAACCGCCACTCCGGTTTCACCTTGATCGAAATTCTGGTCGCCGTGCTGATCTTCGGCTTGATCGGTGTCGGCGCGTTCTCGACGCTGCGGGCGGCGCAAGACGCCCAGCAAACCCTGCGCGATCGCGGTGAACGCTTTCTGCAATTGCAGCGCGCCATCACCACCTTCAGCCGCGATTACCAGCAGCTGGCGCCACGCCGCGTGCGTGACAGCTACGGCGATCGGCTACCGATGGTGCAAGGCATCAGCGACGACACCGACACCTGGATCGCCTTCACCCGCAGCGGCTGGCGCAACCCGGCGCAACTGCCGCGTTCGACGCTGGAGTTCGTTCGTTACGCGCTCGAAGAGGGGCGGCTGGTGCGCTACAGCTATCTGCTGCTCGATCAGGCGCAACAACCGGTGGTGAAGCGGCGGGTACTGCTGGATGGCATTACCAAGATGCAACTGAAGTTCCGGCCGCCTGATCAGGGCAATGTCGAGCGGACGTTGACCGACGACAGCGAAACCGGTGAAGACTGGCTCGATGAATGGCCCGTCGGCGGCCGGCAAAATACTGACGACAGCGACAAGGCTCCGGCCGGCATCAAGCTGACGCTGGAGATCGAAGGTATCGGCGAGGTGCACCGTGTTCTGCTCTGAACGGCGCGTGCAGTTGTCAGCGACGCCCGCGCAGCAACGCGGCGTGGTGTTGATCGTCATTCTGGTGATTGTCGCGCTGGTGACCATCATTGCCACCCAGATCAACAGCCAGCTGCTGCTGAATGAACGCCGCTCGGCGAACATTCTGCAAACCGATCAGGCTTGGCAGTATGTCCGCGGCGCTGAAGCGCTGGCCGCGGCCAATTTGTACGAAGCCTTGAAACGCGACGACAAGCGTGTGCACCTCGATCAGGCCTGGGCGAAAACCCCATTTTTCTTTCCGGTCGAAGGTGGCGAGCTGCGCGGCAAAATCGAAGACTTGAGCACATGTCTCAATCTGAACGCCTTGCTGGCGGCCGGCAAGAAAGACGGGCCCGGTGGTGGCGGTGGTGATGGTGGCGGGAAGGGCGAAGACCCGAACAAACCGCTGAACCCGCAAGATCCGAATGCCCAGACGCCGCCGGGCGTGCAAATTCTGGTGCGATTGTTTGAGCAGCTGGTACCGAACGAAGAAAGCTCGCCGCAGGCGCTGGCCGCAGCCATCGTCGACTGGCTCGACGAAGACAGCGATCCGTTCGGCAGCGACGGCGCCGAAGATTACGATTACCAGGGTTTGCAGATCCCGTATCGCACCGGCAACGGTCCACTCGGCGCGATCAGCGAGTTGCGCACCATCCGCGGCTTTACCCCGGAGATTTACCAGAAAGTGCGACCGTATCTGTGTGCCTTGCCGGACAGCAAATACACCAAACTGAACGTCAACACGCTGCCGGTCGAACGCGCCGAGTTGCTAGTCGCGGTGACTGAAGGCTTGACGGTGGAAGCGGCGCGGCAAGTGTTGCAAGGTCGGCCGAAAACCGGCTTCAAGGACAAGGACGCGTTCTGGACCAGCAATGGCATGCCGGCTGAAGCCAAGGAAAATCCAAAAGCCAAGGGCCGCATCGACACCGGCTCCGACTATTTTCTGCTGCGCGCGCAAGCGGTAGTGGGGCGCGGTCGGGCCCGTGTAGAATCGGTGTTGAAACAACAACAGGACAACAGTTTCACGCCGGTCAGCCGCGCGTTTGCTGAAGAGTGAATCGGGCACCGGCACAGCGCGCTTGCGTGGCGCGTCAAAACATCAGGATGAAGGGGATTCGCGCACCATGACCAGCGCATTGTATTTGCGACCACCGGCCGCCGGCAGTGCCGTCGCCGAGTGGGTCGAGCTCGCCGCCGATGGCCGGATACTGGCGTCGGCGTCGCTGCGCTGGCCGGAGGATCTCGGCCAGTTCGCCAGTCAAGCGCAAGGCAAGCCATTGATCGTGTTGCTGCCGGTCAGTCTCGCGCTGGTCACTCGCGTGCAAGTGCCGGCGAAACAGCGCAAGCATTTGGCGCAAGTGCTGCCGTATTTACTGGAAGATCAGCTGGCCGGCAGCATCGATGATTTGCACATCGTGCCGGGCCGCGCGCTCGACGGCGACGACCAGCAAGTGCTGGCGGTCGAACACCGGCATGTGCAATCGCTGATCGCACAGCTGCGCGAACACGGTCTCAGCATCAGCGAACTGACGCTCGATGCGCTTTGCCTGCCGGACAGCGATGCGGTCACTGTGCTGGTGATGGCGGATGACGCTTTGCTGCGCCTGCCGGATGGCAGCGCCCAGTCGCTGGCACGACGCGATCTCGACACGCTGCTGCCGTTGCTTGCCGGCGACAAGCCGGTGCAGCTGTACAGCGCAGACAGCACGTTTGCCTTGCAGCACCCGCATCAACGCGAAGACATTGAATCGGCGCTGGCATGGCTCGGTCAACAGGCACAGCGCGGCGTGCTGTCGCTGCTTCAGGGCGACTACGCACCGCGCACCGCCTGGCACAGTCATTGGCAGCAATGGCGCAAAGTCGCTGTAGTCGTCGGCATCGCCATCGTCGCGCAATACGCCTATGCAATCACCGATTGGGCCTTGCTGAAGCAACGGGTCGGCGCGCTCGATGGCGCCATCCGCAGCAGCTTTGCCGAAGCGTTTCCGGATCAGGCCAATACGCCGTTTCCGGTCAAAAGCATGAACGGTTACATCAAGCAGCTCGGCAGTGCCGGCGCCGGCGGCTTCACCAGTTTGCTCGCCGAGGTCGCACCGGTGCTGCAGCAGACCGATGGCATTTCGCTGCGCGGCATGGGTTTTGAAGCCAGCAGCGCGGAGTTGCGGCTTGATTTGAGCGCACGTGATCTGTCGGCGCTGAATGCGCTCGACAACCGCTTCCAGCAAATGGGCTTCCAGACCGATCTCGGTCAGGCCAGCGCCGGCAGCGGCGGCTATACCGGACGTATGGTGCTCAAACGTGCCAGCGCAGGAGACAAACCATGAGCGCGCTGACGGAACTGAAACAAAAATCACTGGCCTGGTACCAGTCACGGCCGGCACAGGATCAGCGGGCGCTGAAACTGCTGGCGATTTTTCTGGTGCCGGCGCTGCTGTATTTCGCCCTGGTATTTCCGCTGCAGCGGGCCCGGCAGGACTTGACGGCCGATGTCATCGAGCAGGAAACCGCGCTCGCGACCATGCAGGAAAATGTCGCCCGCGTGCTGGCAAGCCGCGGTGCCGGCAGCAGCAAACTGGATCGTGCCGGTCGCCGACTGAACCAGCTGATCTCCGACACGGCGCCGGAATTCAATCTGGTGGTGTCACGGTTGCAGCCGAAAGGCGACAACGAGATGCAGATTTGGCTGGAAGAAGCGAGCTTCGACGATTGCCTGCGCTGGCTGCATCAACTTGAAACCGGTTATGGCATTCAGATCGCTTCGCTGAACCTCAGCACCGGCAAAGCCAGCGGTGTCGTCAAACTGCAAGTGAAAGTCCGTGACGGCAGCTGACGTGCTGCCGTCCTGTACAAAGTGAGTATTGAGTGAAACGCAAATTGCTATGGGCCGTCGGCCTGCTGCTGACGTTTGTTGTGATGTTGCTAGCAACGGCTCCGGCGACGGTGTTGACCCGCACGGCCAGCCGGTTCGTGCCGGCGCTGGCGTTCGCCGGCGTCGAAGGCAGTGTCTGGCGCGGCGAAGCGGCGCGACTGCGGTTCGGCGCGGGCGAGGTCGAGAACCTGCACTGGCAGTTGTCGCCATGGCGGCTGCTGCTCGGGCAAGCAGCAGTGCACTTTGAATTTGGTGCCGGCAGCACGCAGCAAGGCAGTGGTGATCTGCTGGCCAGCTTCACCGGCAGCATTACCGCCAGCGATGTCGCCGTGCAATTGCCAGCGCAGGCATTGCAACCTTTGGTAAAACTGCCGGGCGTCGGGTTTGACGGCGAGCTGCAACTGAACGTGGCCGATCTGGCGTATGCCGATGGCCGTATCGAACGCTTGCAGGGCCGGCTGATCTGGCAACAGGCACAAGTGCGGACACCACTCGGACAACCACGACTGGGCGCTTACGCGGTCGATCTCGGCGGCGACGGCGAAGGCGGTGTCAACGGCGACATCACTGACATTGACGGTGTCCTCGGCTTGAACGGACGTTTCCATGTCAATCAGAACGGACTCGAACTGGATGGCAGCGTGCGCTCGGATCTGCCGGAAGAGCTGGACCGGTTTTTCCGGGTGATTGGCCGACCCGACGGCGATCGCTACAGCATTCGCTGGCAGCAATCGTTCGCGCGCTGAATTGCAACGAGTCGCCCTCAGCCGGTCAGGCCGATGACAGGCCAGTCACGAGCTAACCGGTTGCATACCCAACAGGATTCCCATGACGCTTGCTTCCGCCAATCCGGTCGACTGGTCCGCCATTGAAGCGGTGCTGTTCGACATGGACGGCACCCTGCTCGATCTGCATTTCGACAACCATTTCTGGCTGGAGCATCTGCCGAAACGTTACGGCGAAATGCATGGTCTCAGCACGGCCGACGCCAAAGCCGCGCTCTACCCGCGCTTTCAGGCCAAACGCGGTTCGCTCGATTGGTACTGTGTCGATTTCTGGAGCCGCGAGCTCGGCGTCGACATCGAGGCCCTGAAGAAAGAAGAAACGGTGCGCATCGCATTACGGCCCCATGCACTGGAGCTGCTGCACTGGCTCGGCCAACGTGGCAAACGCCGAATACTCGCCACCAACGCCCACCGCAAATCGCTCGAGCTCAAACTCGCCCACACCACACTGGGCGATCATTTCGAGCTGATGGTGTCGTCACACGATTACGGCCATGCCAAGGAGCATGACGGGTTCTGG
>CAMLKQ010000156.1 GCA_946480585.1 uncultured Kangiella sp. | reverse complement strand
TGATCTTGTTGTTGCTGGCGTTGTTGACCAGCGCGGTCGTCACGGTGGACGGCGTCGCGGTCGGATTGGTGTAGAGATACAGCGCGGCGGCGCCAGCGACGTGCGGCGATGCCATCGAGGTACCCGACAGCGTGGTGGTGGCGGTGTCGCTGCTGCGCGAGGCCGACACAATGCTCGAACCCGGCGCGAAAATGTCGACGCACGAACCGTAGTTCGAGAAGCTCGACATGGCATCGCTGCTGGTGGTCGAACCGGTGGTGATGGCGCTGGCCGCGCGTGCCGGCGAGTAGTTGCAGGCGTTGCTGCTGTCGTTGCCGGCGGCAACGACCACGGTGACACCGGCATTGGTCATATTGGCGACCGCGGTATCCACCGCCGACGAGGCGCCACCACCCAAGCTCATGTTGGCCACGGCCGGTTTGACGTGGTTGGCCGTGACCCAATCCATACCGGCGATGACGCCAGAGTTGGTGCCACTGCCCTGGCAGTTCAGCACGCGCACGGCGTGCAGCGTGACGTTCTTGGCCACACCATAAGTGGTGCCACCGACGGTGCCGGCAACGTGGGTACCGTGGCCTTGGCAATCGTTGGTGCCCTGGCCGTCGCCGATGGCGTCGTAGCCATTGCCCATACGGCCCGAGAATTCGCTGTGAGTCGCGCGAATACCGGTGTCGATGATGTAGGCGTGGACGTTGTTGCTCGGCTGATAGGTGTAGCTGTTGTTGAGCGGCAGATCGGTTTGATCGATGCGGTCAATACCCCAGGTCGCCGGGCTTTGGGTGGCGACGATGCGCACTTCCGCATCCGCTTCCACAAACGCGACCGACGGATCATTGGCCAGCTTCATCGCGTTGGCATGATCCATGACCACCACGGCGCCTTTCAGCGCGCGTTCGAACGAACGCTCGACCGACGCACCGTAACGACGGTTCATGTCAGCGGCGACCGAAGCGGCGCTGCGCTGCACACCTTGCGCGGTCATCATCGCGTTGTCTTTGAACACCACGATGTAACGGTTCGGGATCACATTCGGGGCATTCATGCCGCGAATTTCTCCGGCTTGCACGGCGCAGGCAAACATCACTGCACCGGCCACCAGCGTGGGCTTGAGCACTTTCTTCATTGTTGGGTTCTCTCCTGGCGTTGCTATAGCGTGGCATGCGTGATGCCCGCTTCCCTTCGGCTCTGATAACGGCTGGCCGAATGCTTTAATACGGTGAGAGCGGCGGCGTGAACGCCGCGAGAACGCGGCTAATGCCTGCGAGCGCGATCGATGATGGCGATCGCGATGGTGTGATGGGACTTTTCAAAACCGATCAGGTCTACGACAGCCGAAAGCATAAGTCCCTCCCCGAACCAAGCTACGACCCTTCGTACCCACGTCAGACGTGGTGCAACACGACGGCATTTCTTTTCTTATGGCCGGTAAAGCTAGACCGGCCAGCAACGGAATGCAACGCAACGCAAACGGATTTTTGTAGTTTTTTGTAGACCGTTTTCTCAGCGCGCTTGCCGCGATTGACTCGGCATTTTTTTGACGTCATTTTTTTATACAGTCATGCCGCGAGTCACGACTCGTACCGGCAAACCGGCAAGCGGTTCAGCACGCCAGACCGGCACCAAACCGCACGCCAGGAAAACAAAACGCCGGCCCATACGGAACGGCGTTTCGTCTTTTCCGATCAATACGTTGCCTTGATCGTATAGGTGCCGGAGCTGCCCGTTGCGCCGCTGTAGTAAATCACGCGGATGTAACGGGTGAACGCCGAGGTGCCGGTGTTGGTGACCGTGACCGAATCGACCAGACCGGTGCTCTTCTCGCTGCGGCCAATCTCGGTGCCGTTCGAGTTGTAGACGATCAGATCGTAGTCCGAGCTGCCATTCGGGGTCAGCGTGGCGGTCAGGGTTTTACCGGCGCCCAGCGTCAGCTTGAAATAATCCGTGTCGCTGCTGCTGGCCATCGTGCCATTCAGGGTTTGCCCGCTGGCAATCGCGTTGGCAGCCGAGGTCGAGTTGTTCGGCTCGGTCTCGCTGCTGCCCGACGGCGGCGGCGGTGGTGGCGGCGGCGGCGGATTGCCGCCGTTCAGGAACACTGTGCTCAGCAACTTGTTCGGGCCGGACGGAATGCCGCTGATCTTGTTGCTGCTGGCGTTGTTGACCAGCGCCGAGGTGACCGTCGACGGCGTCGCGGTCGGGTTGGTGTACAGGTACAGCGCGGCGGCGCCAGCGACATGCGGCGAAGCCATGGACGTGCCCGACAGCGTAGCGGTGGCGGTGTTGCTGCTGATGCCGGCCGAAACGATGCTGGAACCCGGCGCGAAAATATCAACGCACGAACCGTAGTTCGAGAAGCTCGACATGCCGTCCGAGCTGGTGGTGGAGCCGACGGTGATCGCGCTGGCCGCGCGTGCCGGCGAGTAGTTGCAGGCGTTGCTGCTGTCGTTGCCGGCGGCAACGACCACGGTGACACCGGCATTGGTCAGGTTGGCGACCGCAGTATCCACCGCTGACGAGGCGCCACCGCCCAAGCTCATGTTGGCCACGGCCGGTTTGGTGTGGTTGGCGCGCACCCAATCCATGCCGGCGATCACGCCGGAGTTGCTGCCGCTGCCTTGGCAATCGAGCACACGAACCGCATGCAGCGTAACGCTCTTGGCCACACCATGCGTGGTGCCGCCGACCGTGCCGGCGACGTGCGTGCCATGACCTTGGCAATCGTTGGTGCCTTGGCCATCACCGATGGCGTCGTAGCCATTGCCCATTCGGCCGGAAAACTGGCTGTGACTGGCACGAATGCCGGTGTCGATGATGTAAGCGTGGACACCGCTGCTGTTGCCGTAGGTGTAGCTATTGTTGAGCGGCAGACTGGTTTGATCGATGCGATCCAGACCCCAGGTCGCGGGGCTCTGGGTGGCACCGATCCGGATCACGGCATCGGCCTCGACAAAGGCCACCGACGGATCACTGGCCAGCTTCATCGCATTGCCGTGATCCATCACCACGACGGCGCCTTTCAGCGCATGCTCAAACGAGCGCTCAACCGACGCACCGTAGCGGCGGTTCATGTCGGCAGCCACCGAGGCGGCGCTGCGTTGCACGCCTTGCGCCGTCATCATCTGGTTGTCTTTGAACACGACGATGTAGCGGTTCGGGATCACATTCGGGGCATTCATGCCGCGAATTTCGCCCGCTTGCGCGGCACAGGCCATCAACACGGCGCCGGCCACCAAAGTGGGCTTCAGTACGGTTTTCATTATTACAGGTTCTCCTAGCGTTGCTTTGCGTGGCGCTGAAGCGCACACGTCCCTCCGGCTCTGTTCACAACGGGCCGAATTCTTTTTTTGCAGGGATGGAAAAGCGTCAGCGCATCAGCGCCGTCGCGATCACCAGAAGGGAAACAACCGATAGAAGAGCGCTCAAAACAGCCGCCAGCATAAGTCCCCCCGACCCTTGCCACGACCATTCGAATCCGCGAACGCGGGACAACTCGATGGTGGTTATTTTTTGTGCGGCTAAACTAGACCTGACGTGTGCGGAAAGCAACGACGCTGCTCACAAATTTTTTGTAGCGTTTTGTAGCCGCCGAGCGGCTGTTCAAACTTGCTGATAAACCCCATCAAAAAAGCCTGCGAACGCGAACGTTGGCAGGCTTTTTTTTACAACTGGTCCGCGCTGTTGGCGGCACTTACTCGTCTTTCTTTTCCGCGGCTTCCGGCTCGGCTTCGGTTTCTTTGCCTTGCGCCCAGAACAGGCGATTCGGCAACAGCTGACCACCACCGAGCGCGTGGCCTTCTTTCAGCGCATTGAAAGTGTATTCCTGCGCTTCGTTGATCGCTTCGAACAGGTTCAGCCCTTGCGCCATCAAACCGGCACAAGCCGAGGCCAGTGTGCAACCGCTGCCGTGGTACATCGCCGGCAAGCGTTCCCAATGGAAGGTTTCGGTTTCGAATTCGGCGCTGTACAGCGTGTTGTGCACCACCACGGTCGGCTCGTCAGCGCCGGTGATCAGCACGTTCTCGCAACCGAGATCGAGCAGCTCTTCGGCGCATTGATCGAGCGAGTCGGCATCCGGAAACAATTGCCGCGCTTCGCGCGCGTTCGGCGTCGCCAAGGTGGCGAGCGGCAACAGCTCACGCTTCAGCGTCTTGATGAAAATCTCGTCGGCGGTAACGGTGCCGCCACCAGCCGCCAAAATCGGATCGACCACCACCGGAATGTTCGGGTGGTTCTTGATGATCTCGGCAATGGTGCTGACCACCGCCGGGTTGGCGAGCAAGCCGATCTTGATCACCGCCACGTTCAGGTCGCGCAGAATCGCCAGCGCCTGCGCCTTGATAAGGTCGGGCTCGACCGGCTCGAATTCGTGGATGTTGCTGGTGTCCTGCACCGTGAGCACGGTGATGACCGGGGCGCAATGGCAACCGAGACTGACCAAGGTTTCGATGTCAGCCGAAATGCCAGCGCCGCCAGAGGGGTCGTTACCAGAAAAACACAGGACGACGGGAGGGAGGGGGCCGGGCATGACTTACGTTCCAGAGAATTGCGGACGGCGATGATACCAGAGCAGCCTTGGGGCCAACGCGGCTACGCGCGGCGCCGGCCCAGCCGCGTCGGCCAAAATCTGACCAACCGGCAGCGGTCACCCTCATCGTAAAGGCGCCCGTCCCGCTCACCCCAAAAGCCGAGCACGGCCCCGGTCCGGCCACTACAATGCCGCCAAGCCCTTGAGTCCTTGGAGAAATCGCTGTGCCGTACCGCAAGTTCATGTGCCTGGTCTGTGGTTGGATTTACGACGAAGAAGCCGGCTGCCCGGACGACGGCATTGCCCCTGGCACCCGTTGGGAAGACATCCCGATGAACTGGGTCTGCCCGGATTGTGGTGCCCGCAAAGAAGACTTCGAGATGGTCGAGGTGGATTAATGCAGCCGTCGGCAAACCTGCACACGAAAGGCATCCCGATGAACCGGGCTGCCTGCCGTTGCTTCAGCGCCCGCAAAGAAGATTTCGCGATGGTCGAGGTCGACTGATGTCCGCCACGCCGACCAACGCCCTGCCATGGTCGGCCTGGCCACCCGTGCTGTGGCGCTCACTGCTCGCGCTCTGGTGCCTGTTCTGGTTGCTGATGATCGCCGTCGCCGTGCAGGACAACTGGGACGACGACGGCGTGCGCTGGTGGCAACCGCTGGTCTGGGAGGGCAGCTCGGCACTCATCGGCAGCGCCTTGATGCTGCTGCAACTTTGGTACGGCAGCCGCCAGCAACATTTGCTGAACAGGCCGTGGCGCTGGTTCTGGCAACACCTGCAATGGTTGCCGCTCGCCTCCACCGTATTCATCGCGCTCGCCTACGGCCTGCGCCACCTCATTTACGCCGCCGCCGGCGCGGACTACACGCACCCACCGCTGTGGCAGATCTGGGCCTATGAAACGATCAAGATCGGCCTGTTCATGGGGCTCTGGCTCGGCGTGCTGTTCGGCGTGCATTCCTTCATGGCTTGGCGCGATCAGCAAAGCCGCCTGCACGCGCTGCAACAGGCGCTGACTGATGCCAAGCTGCAACAGTTGAAAGCCCAGTTGCAGCCGCATTTCCTGTTCAACACGCTGAACACCATTTCCTCATTCATGCACAG
>CAMLKQ010000155.1 GCA_946480585.1 uncultured Kangiella sp. | reverse complement strand
TCAAGGTCTGCAGCAGCTGCCGACGTTCGGTCAGCCGTCGTGGCGCGCTGATATCAGTCAGGCTCAGCAAGGCCAGTGAACCGGTCTCGCTGTGGGGAAAGCCGACGTTCAACTGCAACACCACCGGCGCGGCATCAGCCTGATGCAGCAGGAGCTCCGCGCTGAATCGCGGCTGGCGATCACGAATGGCCTGCAACAGATCGGCCAGCACCGGTGTCGATTCCGGACCGAACAGACGATGACCGAGTTTCAGGGTATCAGCCGCGCCAGGCGCGCCCAGCAAGCGGCGCGCTTCCGGGTTGATGGCTATCAGCCGCAATCGACTGAGTGCCTGCGTTTGCAGTAGCGGATGCGTTTGCAAGGCCTGGCGCAGATCGACAATGCCCTGATGCTGCCAGCCGTCGAGCAACTCGACCAGCTCGCGATCATCGAATTCGATCAAGGCCAGATTGGCGCGGTGAAACATGCGCCGGAATCGGGCTTCGTTTTCTCGGCTGGCCCTTAGCGCGTGCACCACAGTCTGCAATTGCCGGCGCACGAGCAGAAACAGCAGCAACGCGGTCACCGCGATAAACAGAATGCCTTTGAGACTTTGCCAGAACGGCAGCTCCGCGGCTGGCACCAACATGGCCAGCAGCCGATCGGAAAGCAGAATCCACAAAACGCCGAACGCAAGATAGGCCAGCACGACCCGCATGCTGCCGCGCAGGACCGCGCGTGAAGGCAAAGGCACGGCGGAGCGGGAGGCCGCGACCTGACCGGTCTCATCGACATTCGACATGGACGCGTGACCCGCATTTTGGAACACGCGTTCAGCCTATCACAGCGATCGGCCGGTGACGCAAGTCGCCGGCTCAGCGCGCCGTCGGCTCCACCAGGTCGTTGCTGTACAAGACCCGACCGTTCTTGTCGACCACGATGGCCGAGACATCGCCCAACCGGTTGATCAAGGCCATGCCGGCATCAGGACCACGAACAAAGAATATCTTGGTCAGCGCATCGGCCGTGGTCGAGTTGTTGGCGATGATCGAGACACTCTGGCTTTCGACGGCCGATTTGCCGGTTTTCGGATTCAGGATGTGATGCTGGCGCACGCCATGTTCATCAATGAAAAAGCGCTCGTAATCGCCTGAGGTCGAGATGGCCAGATCCACCAGCGGCAGCGACACCAGCTGGCGCTGGCGATCGCGCGGATGACGCACGGCAATAAACCACGGCCGGCCACCCCGATCACCCAGCACATAGCTGTCACCGCCCGCATTGACAAACGCATGTTCGACGCCATGACGCTTCAGCAGCGCGATGGCACTGTCGACCGCGTGACCTTTGCCGATACCGCCCAGATCGATACGCACACCGGGCCGGGCAAACTTCACCGTCCGTTGCGAATCATCAAGGATCAAATGCCGGTAATTGATCCCCGGCAAGTGCTCGGCAATGGTTTTGTCATCCGGTTGCTTGCCGGCGCGGTAGTCATACAGATAACCGACGCTGGAAAAGGTGATGTCGAATGCACCGTCAGTCAATTCCGAGAATCGCACCGAGGTTTTCAGCAGCTCAAACAATTCCTGGCTGATGGACACCGGATGCGACGCTGCTTCGCGATTGACTTTCGACAGCTCACTCGTCTCCTTGTATGGGCTCATGGCCTCGTCGATGCGGCGCATGTCCGCTTCGACCAGTTGCAGCAAGCGGCGCCCTTGAGTCTCGTCTTCATGCCACAGCTCGACCTTGGCGGTGGTGCCCATGACATTGAAGTCGTGGCTGAACCAGGCGGCCTGCAGAAAGCTGCTGAACAGCACTGCCGTCAAACAGACGGCAGTGCGTGCAGTGCGGAGGGACAGCGCGATACTCGCTCCACTCATGTCGGGAAGAAGTCCACGCGATAGGTATCTTTCCAAACGGCGACATTCATGGCACCGAAATCAATTTGCCGCACTTTCGCCAACAACTTGCGCTCCAGCTCGGCATCATTGAGATCGCTGGCAACAACTTCTGCCGAACTGACACTGCCATCCGGTTGGATTTCAACCCGGAACGTCACCTTCCCTTGCAGATCAGGGTTGTTCCGCAACGCTCGCTGATACAGCGCCTGCAAGGAACCGTGCACCGATTGGAAGCCGATATGGATGTTCTCATCGGTTCGGCGCGCACCGCTGCCTTTGCCGCTGTTCGCGGCATTAGCGGTGGTACTGGCCGGCACGCCACCGATACCGGAGCCATCACCACCACTACCGCCAATGCCCGACACGACACGCGACGTACCACTGCCAGCAATGCCAGTGCCACCGCCCTGATCGACACTGGCTTTGGCGGTCACAATGCCGCCGCTGCCGGCCTTGGCCCGATCACTGATCAATGCGCGCTGTGTGGATGGTGCATCACCCGGGCCTGCCAGACTGGGCGCGCTGGCATTGGTCAACGGCTTGCCAGGGCGCGCCGCAGGCGCGGCGTCACTGCGCAGATCGGCCAGCGAATCAAACACCGCAATCGCGGCGCGCGCTTTTTCTTTGGCAACACTCGGGCCAGCCGGCTTGCCATCACCGGATTCGGCCGGCGCCGTTTTGGCGACTTCGGGCTTTTCTTCAGGCTTGGCCGCTTCTGCCGGTTTCGGTTCTTCCGGCTTGAGCTCTTCCAGCTTGGGCTCTTCCACTTTCGCCACTTCAACTGGCGGCGGCGGCAGAGCTTTCTGTTCAACCACCAATTTGACCAGACGATCCGGCACCACCGGCTTGATCACCCGCGGCGGTGGCGGCAGCTTGATCCAGGTGATCACGGCGCTTGCCAGTACCAGCACGATCAACATCACCAGCAAAATGCGGCGGAAGCGTGACTCCTCTTCCGGCACCCGATCCCAAGGCAGGATCGGCGAAATACGCATGACGGTGGCCATCGCTTACTCCTTCTTCAGCACGGCCAGCGAGATGTCGGTGTATTGCGCATCTGCCAAGGTGTACATGATTTTTTTCAGCAAGCGATAGGGAATCTCCCGGTCCCCCATGATCAAGGCTGGATTCTTGTCCGATACACCGAGCACGCGGTTCTGACGTTGCAAGGCCAGCTCTTCCTTCAGCGCCGGCAACAAGTCGTCGTCGATTTTTTCCGCCGCGCTGGCAGTCATGACCGGACGCCCCTGCACGATGATGTCATCTTTGCTGACCATCACCACCAGCGCGTCTTCCGGCAACTTTTCCGACAGCGACTCCGGCAACTTGATGGCATCACTGGCCGGCAGCTGCTGCTCGATACCCTGATTGACCAACAGGAAAAACACCAGGATGGTGAAAATATCCATCATCGAGGTCAAGCTGAGCGAGCCAGCCGAAAACCGTTTGTGATGGCGGGCCATGCGTTTTGAACGATGTGAGGCTTTCATGGTGTGGCCCCCAACGTGCGCGGATCGGGCGTGGCACTGCCGATCGCGATGGCCGGAAACAGTTCTGCCTGCAACCAGTCATTGCCCTGTTTCACTTGATACATGCGCACCGCATCCATGGTCTGGACAATATCGTCGTAGGGCGTGGCCGCTTCCGCCAACAACGTGGCATCCAGCAGATCCGGAAACTTCGCCTTGACCTGCTGCAGATAGCTGTTCAAGCCGACGAAGTCGTGCTTGCCATTCAGCTTCGGCAATTCCTTCATCAGACCGGTATTGCGATCACCCACTTCGATTTGATCGGCGCGCAAGGTGATCTCCAGCACCAAAGGTGGTGCCTGCACATCGGCCGGCGCTTCTCCGCCACCGGGCAAAGACATGTCGAGAATGGTGATGCGCGAAAACACTGCCGTTGCCAACAGGAACGGAACCAGCACCACCATCAGGTTCATGAACGACGTCATGTCCAGATCGGTGCTGCCCTGGGGCTTCCGGCGTATGCGCCGATGAAGCATGGTGGCGTCTCCTCAGGCCGGCCGCGCGGCTTGCGCTTTGGCGGCTGCCGCTTCACGTTCGGTTTGCGCCTTGCGCACCAGATTGGCAAATTTGACCGCCGCCATTTCCAGACTGTCGACAATTTCCGAAGTCTGCGACTGCAGGTAGGTGAACAACATCAACAACGGAATCGCGGCAACCAGACCGAAGGCGGTGGTGTTCATCGCCACCGCAATCGACGACGACAGCAGGTTGGCTTTTTCGGCCGGGTTGGCGTTGGCGATCGCCGCGAACGCATCGATCAGACCGACAATGGTGCCGAGCAGACCCAGCAAGGTCGCGATGTTGGCGAACATCGAGATGTAGCCGGTGCGCTTTTCCAACCGCGGCATGATTTCCATCAGGCCTTCTTCCAGCGCCATTTCCAGATCTTCGGCGCGACGAGCTGAACTCACCCGCTGCAGGCCGTACGCAACCATCCGGCCCAGTGCCGCACCGGACTGATTGGCAATTTCATGGGCCTTGCGAAAATCGCCGCCGTTCAGGGCCGGTTGCAACGCCGCCCACACCTGCTGGTTGCGAGTGCGTTCCCGCCACAGGTAAATGAACCGCTCAATCGCAATCACAATACCCACCGTCATCACCAGCGCGATGGGGTACATCCAGAAACCGCCATCCTGAAAAAACTTGACCAAGCCGCTCATGTTGTTGTCCTCATTACGACAAACTGTAAAAAAAGAAATACCGGTAAAATCGGTTACTGCTCGACCGCAGCAGGTTGTGCCGCCGCCTGAATTTGTTCGTGCTGACGCACCGATCGCTCAAACACAACCGGATCAACCGGCGAGAAAACCTCATCCAGCAGACCGCTGACATAGGGCTCAACAGGCACCGCATCCAGCGTCTTCCACGGCACCACATACAGCACCTGCGGTGCCTCTTGAGTGCCGGTAACGCTCATGCCGAGCTGACCTGCTGCCGGCTTCACTTGCCGTTCGGTTTTGTTGTCCGGTTTATCGGCATCAGCCGCTGCCAACAGCAACGGAAACATGGCCAACACCATCCCGCACTGCCACGGTTTCATCATGGCCCTCCCGTCGCATTGCCTTTCGCTCGGCGTTTCAGCTCGGTCACCCAACTGTTGACCTGTTTGTCGTCGCCAACCAGCGCGGCATATCGCTCCATATGCTGCAACGCCAGCACCGGCTCATCGAGATAGACATCGGCCAGCACCGCCAGATTGCGATGTGCCGGCGCATAATGCTCATCAGCAGCCACCGCAGCCAAATATGCGGCCTTGGCTTCCTGCAGCTTGCCCTGCTCGCGCAGCACGACGCCTTTCAGCGTCAATGCCCTTGCTTCATTCGGCCGGTGTTGCAGACTTTGTTCAATCAGCGTCAGCGCAGCTGGCAAATCCTTTTGTTCACGCTTGATAAGCGCGGCATTGAGCCAGGCCGACACGTGCTCCGGCGCCGCCTGCTGCACCTCGGCATACAGCGCCAGCGCCTTGTCTTTCTGGCCTGCCATCAGCCGTTCAGACGCTTCATCTATTTTCCCCTGCAATGGCGGGGCGAGCAGAATCGAAACCGGTTTGGCAGGCACGGCTGGCGTGCTACCTGCTGCTGCGGGCCCAGCGACGTCTGTTGCCTGCGCCTCCGGTGCAGGTGTGCCCGGCTGTTGCTGCGGAACGGTACTCGCGCAGCCGGCCAGACACAGCAGCAACAAGATTTCAGAACTGCGTTTCAACATATTCGGTTTTTCCGTA
>CAMLKQ010000154.1 GCA_946480585.1 uncultured Kangiella sp. | reverse complement strand
CCGAACAGCACCTGCTTGTCGACCTGGTTCAAGTTGGCGGCGTCGCGCAGCATCGCCAGCGAGTCGTCTTCATCGAGCAGGGTGAACGAGCTCTTGATCTGCAGCGCCTTGTATTCCTGCCGGATGAAATTGAGGCCGAGCGTGTGGAAGGTCGAGACGTTGAGCTTGCCGGCGGTTTCGCCCATCAGCTTGCCGGCGCGTTCCTTCATTTCGCGCGCGGCCTTGTTGGTGAAGGTGACCGCGTAGATCGATTCCGGTGCATAGCGCAGCGAATTGACCAGGTGCGCCAGCTTGTGGGTGATGGCGAGGGTCTTGCCGGAACCGGCGCCGGCCAGCACCAGCAGCGGGGTGTGGACGTGACGGACGGCTTGTTGCTGGGCGGGGTTCAGCGAGGACAACGACACGGCAGGGACTTCTCAACAGCTTGCAGCGGGACGGCATTGTAGCGGCTGCCCGCACGCGGCCACAGCGGCAGCCGTGCCAGAAAAACCAACGGCGCCCAAGTGGGCGCCGCCAAAGTCAGCCTGTGCCAGCTGAATGAGATTATTTTTTACGCTTCGATCGGCCCTTGCCAATACCCATGCGCAAACAATGACGACACCGGCAGGGTCAGGCCAGCGCAGCGAACGCGGAGGGTATCCGGCTCACGAACTGATTCCTTGATTACCTGAACGGGCATCCACGGCAGCAGCGCAATCGGTTTGTAGCGATACAAACCCGGTTGGCACGGGAAGCTACGTTGTGTTGTCACGTATCCATCCTCCATGTGACGTTACAGCCTGCCCCCTGTTTCCCGGGGGGCGCGAAGTGTAAGGCAAGGGCAATGCCAGACTGTCGGACTGTCAGAAAATTTTTCGCCCTTTTTTCAATAACCACAGGTTTTGTAAAACTCGCCGACAGCAAACAAAAATGATCTCTCACCCGAGTGCCTGTTGCAGGCGCTCCAGCCGTCTATAACTGAGCGCCTCCAGCAAGTGTGCCCGCCCAATATTGTCACTTTCTGACAAATCCGCGATCGTTCGGGCAACGCGCAGGATCCGGTGACACGCACGTGCCGACAAACCGAGTTTTTCCAGCGCAGTTTCCAGCAACTGACTGTCTTCGCGGCCGAGTTCGCAGTGCTTTTCCAGGCCGCTGGTGCCGAGCTGTGCGTTGATCTGTCCACGCGCTTTCTGCCGCTCGCGGGCAGCAAGCACTTGCTGTTTGACGGCGGTGCTTGGCGTTTCGGCGGTGGCGGCCTTGCCCAGCAGCGCCGCGCGCGGCACCGGTGGCACTTCGACATGCATGTCGATGCGGTCAAGAAACGGTCCGGACAGCTTGTTCAGGTAGCGGCGCACCTCGAGTGGCGTGCAACGGCAGCGATCGGCGTTGCCGTAATGGCCGCAGGGGCACGGGTTCATCGCCGCAACCAATTGGAACCGGGCCGGAAACTCGGCCTGACTGGCGGCACGCGAAATGGTCACCTTGCCGCTCTCCAGCGGTTCGCGCAGCACTTCCAGCACATGCCGGTCGAATTCCGGCAGTTCATCGAGAAACAGCACGCCATGGTGGGCCAGCGAGATCTCGCCCGGACGCGGGGTCGCGCCGCCGCCGACCAGTGCCACCGCCGAGGCCGTGTGGTGGGGTGAGCGGAACGGTCGCAGCCGCCAGCGGCTGGCATCTAGTCCTTGCTGGCTGACCGAGGCAATGGCGGCCGCTTCCATCGCCTCGTCATCGCCGAGGTCGGGCAGGATGCCGGGCAAGCGACTCGCCAGCATGGTTTTGCCGGTGCCCGGCGGGCCAATGAAAAGCAGATTGTGCTGGCCGGCAGCTGCAATGGTCAGCGCGCGCTTGGCGGTAGCCTGGCCGCGGACATCGGCCAGATCGGGCGCGTCGGCCCTGGCAACGGTGGTCAGGGTCTCCGGTTCGGGCAACCGCTGCTGGCCCTGCAAATGCGCACAAACCTCCAGCAAATGGGCGGCCGCGAAGACTTCGCCGCCGGCCAGTGCCGCTTCCTGTCCGTTGCCGGCCGGCAGCACCAGCTTGCGACCTTTGTGGCGGGTCGCGACCGCCACCGGCAGCGCGCCGCTGAACGGCCGCAACTCGCCGGACAGGGCGAGCTCACCGAGGAATTCATACTGGTCCAGCTTATCGGTCGGGATTTGCCCGGTCGCCGCCAAAATACCGAGCGCGATCGGCAGATCGAAGCGGCCGCCGTCTTTTGGCAGATCGGCCGGGGCAAGGTTGACCGTGATGCGCTGGGCAGGAAATTCAAAACGGGCGTTGAGCAGCGCCGAGCGGACCCGGTCTTTGCTCTCTTTTACCGCAGCTTCCGGCAGGCCGACGATGCTGAAGCCGGGCAGTCCCGGCGACAGGTGGGTTTCCACCACGACTTGAGGCGCCTGAACGCCAAAGCCGGCGCGGGTGAACAATAGCGACAGACTCATGCACGTCCCTGTGTGGCACTAGCGGTTCGGTATCGAAAGCAGCCGCGTCGTCCTGACGCTGACTGTGCGAGCCTGCCACTGTAGAAGGACCCGCCCGGTTCGGGCTATGGCTGATCTCGCAAAAGCCTGTCCGCCAGCAGCGCTGGCCGTGGCTCGGGCTCAGCCGTTTTGTTTGGCCTTCAGCGCCGCGAGTTCGGCTTCCAGCGCATCGATCTTTTCCCGGGTCCGGGTCAATACCTTGACCTGGGCATCGAACTCTTCCCGGGTGACCAGATTCAGCTTGCTGAACTGGGCAGTCAGCAGGGCGCGGAAATTCTGCTCGGCTTCGGCCTGCAGGGTTTTCAATTGCGGTGGCAGACTCTCGCCCAAACGACGGGCAAGATCGGCAATGGTTTGGGCGTCTATCATGGCGTCATGTCGGCGGTGACCAAGGTCGCCAGTTTATAGCGTTTCGGTTGAGGGGCGTATGCGTAGGGCATTGATGGCGCTGTGCATGGCGGTCACGGCTGTCGGGGCGACAGCGGGTGAGCTATACAAGTGGGTAGACAAGGACGGCAAAGTCCATTTCAGCGACAAGCCGCCGCCGGCGGATGCCAAGCAGAGTCAGCAGTTGGCCGCGCCGCCGCCGGAAACGTTTAAGGAATCCAACACCGAGTCGGCTGCTGAACGGGCGGCGAGGATGCGGCAGGCGGCCGAAGGCATACAGGCTGACCGTCTGGCGCGGCAGAAGAATCAGGCCGAAACCAATCAAAACAAGGCACGTCGTGCTGCTGACTGCCAACAGGCACAGGAGGCACTGCGACAGTTTGAAACGGCTAACCGCAAGTATCTGGTTGATGAAAATAATCAACGTCATGAGCCCACTGAGCAGCAGTATGCCGAGTGGGAAAACCAGCTTCGTCAGGCGGTGGCAAAACACTGTGGCTGAGCGGCTTGGCAGCCCGAAAAAAACGGTAACACCTGCTGTTCAATCTCCGTACAATGCGCGCCTCTTTGCAGGGCGGCCAAAAATCTGGAGCCAAGGCCATGGGTGACCCCGTCGTACAGCAGGCGCGAGCCATTTACAACATTCGGCAATGGAGCGCCGGTTACTTCGACATCAATGCCAATGGCGAAGTGGTGGCACTGCCGCGCCGGGGTCAGGTCGACAACGGCATTTCGATTCCGCAGCTGGTGCAGGAAGTCGAGGCCCGTGGCCTCAGCCTGCCGGTGCTGATCCGGTTTGCCCACATCCTGCACGACCGCGTTGATACGCTCTGCAATGCCTTCGGCAAAGCCATCAGCGATTACCAGTACGGTGGTCGTTACACCGCGGTGTATCCGATCAAGGTCAACCAGCAGCGCTCAGTCGTTGAAGAACTGGTCCGTCACGGTGGTGGCGAGCGTTTTGGTCTCGAAGCCGGCTCCAAGCCGGAACTGATGGCCGTGCTCGGCATGCCGATGCCGAAAGGCTCGAAAGTGGTCTGCAATGGCTACAAGGATCGCGAGTATGTGCGCTTGGCGCTCATCGGCGAAAAACTCGGCCGTCACGTCTACATCGTCGTTGAGAAACTCAACGAACTGAACATGGTGCTGGAAGAGGCTGCCAAGCTCGGTGTCAGCCCGCGTATTGGCGTGCGTGTGCGTTTGGCTTCGGTCGGCAAAGGCAAGTGGGAAAGCAGCGGCGGCGAAAAATCGAAATTCGGTTTGTCGGCCACGCAAGTGCTGACCGCGGTCGAGAAGCTGCACAAGCTCGGCAAGATTGACTGCCTGCAGCTCATTCACTTCCACCTCGGCTCGCAAATGCCGAACATCCGCGAGATCCAGCGCGGCGTCAAAGAGTGCGCCCGCTATTTCGGCGAGCTGCACGCGCTCGGTGCCAACATCAAGGTCGTCGACGTCGGTGGAGGTCTCGGTGTCGATTACGAAGGCACCCAGACCCGTTCGTACTCATCGATGAACTACACCGTGCAGGAATACGCCAACAACGTCGTGCACGCGCTGGCCGAAATCTGCAACGAAAAAGAATTGCCGCATCCGGACATCATCACCGAGTCGGGCCGGGCGCTGACCGCCCACCACGCCGTGCTGGTGATGAACGTGGTCGACGTCGAACACGCGCCGGGTCGCAGCGAACCGGAACCGGTCGGTGACGATCAGCCGAAAGTGCTGCAGGAACTGTGGGCGGCCTACAACGGCCTGAATGCCCGCTCGGTGCTCGAAGGCTATCACGACGCCGTCTACCTGCTCAGCGAAGCGCAATCGCTGTACGTGCACGGCGTTATCAGCCTGCCGGAATGGGCACGCGCCGAGCAGCTGCACTTCGCCATCTGCCAGGAAGTGCGCAAGCTGCTGGACCAGACCTCGCGCGCGCACGTCGAGATCCTGAACGATCTGAACGAAAAACTGGCCGACAAGTTCTTCTGCAACTTCTCGCTGTTCCAGTCGATGCCGGATGCCTGGGGTATTGATCAAGTGTTCCCGGTCATGCCGCTGCAACGGCTGAACGAAGAACACGATGCCCGTGCCGTGTTGCAGGACATGACCTGCGACTCCGACGGTCGCATCGAGCATTACGTTGATGGCACCGACGTCGAAGCGACGCTGCCGCTGCCGGGTTACAAGGAAGGCGAGCGTTACCTCATCGGCAGCTTCATGGTGGGCGCCTATCAGGAAATTCTCGGTGACATGCACAACCTGTTCGGCGACACCGATTCGGTGATGGTCGAAACCGAAGCCGACGGCAGCTACAAGCTGAGCCAGTGCGAAGAAGGCGACACGGTGGCGGATGTGCTGCGCTACGTGCACTTCGAGCCGGAAACCCTGCTGCGGTCGTATCAGGAACAGATCGCTGGCAGCAGCATGACGCCGGAGCACAAGAAGCAATGCCTGGACGTCCTCCGGGCCGGTTTGTCCGGATACACCTATCTGGAAGACTGAGTTTTTTGTGGTAAAACAAACGGGCGCTACGGCGCCCGTTTTTGTTTTGACACGCTGACAGGCTATGCTGCTTTCACCACGACATCATCACCCTATGCCTGCACGGAGATAAGCGCTCATGAAAGTGAACATCACCCTCGACGGCACGCCGGATGAAGTGCGGGCGTTTTTCGGTTGGCCGCCGCTCGCCACGCTGCAGGAAGAATGGCTGAACAAGATGCGCGAACAGATGGCGGCGGGGGCGGATCCGTCGGCCTTGTTCAAAAGCATGATGCCGGGCGGGTTTCCCGGCGCGATG
>CAMLKQ010000153.1 GCA_946480585.1 uncultured Kangiella sp. | reverse complement strand
TGCAGCAATTGCAAACGGCCGCGCATCGTATGCAGGCTGGCGATTATGCGGTCGATGAAGTTATCCATCGGCAGGACGAAATCGGAGACTTGGCGCAAGCGTTTAACACCATGCGCGAAACCATTGCCAGCCGCGAGCAGCAAATTCTGGATTTGGCGTATCGCGACCCGCTGACGACGCTACCCAATCGCACCTATTTCACCGAGCAATTGACCCGCTTGCTCGGCAACGCAGCACCATGCGCCGTTTTGCTGCTCGACCTTGATCGGTTCAAGCTCATCAACAACACACTTGGCCATGCGCTGGGCGATGAGTTGCTGCGTGCAGCAGGTGAACGCCTGCAGAGCCAATTGCCGAGCGGGGCGATCTTGGCACGGGTGGGTGCTGACGAATTTGCCATCTTGCTAGCGGAAGCGGGTGATCGCGCTGGCCGCGCGTTAGCTGAGCAGCTGGTCAGTGTCATGCAGTTGCCGTTTGTTGCTGGCGGCCAGACTGTCGATCTGCGTGTCAGTCTCGGTTATGCCGTGGCGCCGGATGACGGCAAACAGACCAGCGCGCTGCTCCGTGCCGTCGATGTCGCGCTCTACTACAGCCGCCAGCAGCGTCGTCACATCGTCCGATTTGATCCGTCGCTGCAGCCATTTCGCGCCGAGCACCTGTCCTTGCTCGGCGATTTGCGCCGCGCCGTTGCCGAAAATGAATTGCGGTTGTTTTACCAACCGAAAATCAATCTACAGGGTGGCGACCACCACTACTGCGAGGCCTTGGTGCGCTGGCAACATCCGACCCGTGGCTTCATTCCACCGGCCGACTTCATTCCGTTCGCCGAGCAAACCGGTGACATCAAGCGGCTGACCCGCTGGATCATTGCCCGAGCCCTCAGCCAGGCACGCGAATGGCAACAGCAAGGCGTCCGGATGCACATTGCCGTCAACATTTCCGCGCACGACCTGCTCGATGAGAGCCTGCGCGATTTTCTGGCCGAAAGCCTCGAACGCAGCACCGTTTCGGCGGAGTGCCTTGGCCTCGAAGTGACCGAAAGTGGCTTTATTGAAGAACCGGAACGGGCGATGGCGCTGCTCGAACAGCTGCGGGCACTTGGCATCAAATTGGCCATCGATGATTTCGGTACCGGCTACTCCTCACTGGCCTATCTGAAAAAACTGCCGGTTCAGGAACTGAAGATCGATCAGGCTTTCATTCGGCAGTTGCGCGCTGACGGCGACGATGCCGCGATTGTCCGATCCACCATCGAGCTGGGCCACAACCTCGGCTTGCAGGTGGTGGCAGAAGGCATCGAAACCCGCGAGCAAGCGCTGTTGTTGCGCGATTGGAACTGTGATCGTGGCCAGGGATATCACTTCAGCCGACCGGTTCCGGCCGATGAGTTCCTGCATTGGTTGCAACAGACCGGCGTTGGTTTGCGGGTATAAAAAACGCGCCAGATGGCGCGTTTTTTATCCGTTGCCCGGATCAAACCGAACGCACCGCCGCCGCGATTTGCTCGGCACAGCGTTTGACCTGTGCGGCATCACGACCTTCTACCATGACCCGGATGAGCGGTTCGGTGCCGGAGGGCCGCAGCAGCACACGACCGGTATCACCCAACTCCTGCTCAACCTGACGCACCGCCTGTTTGACGGCATCGGCGTCCATCGGTCTGCTGCCCGCCTTCAGCGGCACGTTGATCAAGGTCTGCGGAAACTTCTGCATGCCGTGTTTCAAATCGTGCAGGCTGACACCGTTCTGCACCATCGCCGACAACACCTGCAACGCCGACACGATGCCGTCGCCCGAGGTGGTCTTGTCGAGGCAAACAATGTGGCCGGACGACTCGCCACCGAGCAGCCAGCCTTTTTCCTGCATCATTTCCAGCACATAGCGGTCGCCCACTTTGGCGCGGCCAAAGCCGATACCGAGTTCGCGCAGCGCAACCTCCAAACCGAGATTGCTCATCACGGTACCCACCACACCGCCCGACAGTTTGCCGCGGCGCAGCGCATCGCGGGCGATGACGAACAAGATCTCGTCGCCGTCGACGACTTCACCTTTGTGATCGACCATGATCAAACGATCGCCGTCACCATCAAGCGCCACGCCGACATCGGCGCCGCGTGTGACGACAGTTTCGGCCAGCAGCGCCGGTGCCGTTGCACCGACCTTGTCATTGATGTTGAGACCGTTCGGCTCATCGCCGATGGCAAACACCTCGGCGCCCAATTCTTCGAGCACGGCCGGCGCCACTTTGTAGGTCGCACCATGGGCGCAATCGACCACGACTTTCAGGCCACGCAGGGTCAGGTTGTTGGCAACGGTGGCCTTGCAGAATTCGATGTAACGACCTGTGGCTTCGCTGACCCGGCGTGCGCGGCCGAGCAACGCGGAATCGACCGTGGTCATCGGCTCATCGAGCATGGCTTCGATGCGTGCCTCGACCTCATCCGGCAATTTGAATCCGTCCGCCGAGAAGAATTTGATGCCGTTGTCGTAGTACGGATTGTGCGAAGCCGAAATGACAATACCAGCTTGGGCCCGCAAGGTGCGGGTCAGGTAGGCGATGGCGGGGGTCGGCATCGGCCCGAGCATGTGCGCTTCCACACCGGCGGCCGAGAGGCCCGCTTCCAGCGCCGCTTCGAACATGTAACCGGAGGTGCGGGTGTCCTTGCCGATCAGCACCTTGCTACCGCTGCCATTGGCGAGCACCTTGCCGGCTGCCCAACCCAGCTTCATGACGAATTCCGGGTTGATCGGAAACTCGCCGACTTTGCCGCGCACACCATCGGTGCCGAAATACTTACGCTTGCTCATCTTCCTGCTTCACTCCTGTTGGGATGGCTGTCCTTGTGCTTCCATTGCCAGCCATAACTGCAAAACTTGTTGGGTTTCTTTGACGTCGTGCACCCGCAACACCCGGGCACCACGCTGCGCTGCCAGCAAGGCAAGCGCGACACTGCCGACCAAGCGTTCCGCCACGGGCGCACCGGTGATGTGGCCGATCAACGATTTTCGCGACAGCCCGGCCAGCACCGGATAGCCGGTCGCGGCGAGCTGCGGCAGCGCGTGCAGCAGCTGCAAATTGTGGCTGGCACTCTTACCGAAACCAAATCCCGGGTCCAGACAAATTTTCTCGGCCGGCAACCCGGCTTCCCGGCAGCTTGCGGCGCGCTGCAACAGGAACTCGCGCACTTCCCGCACCACATCCCGGTACTGCGGCTGCTGCTGCATCGAGCGTGGTTCGCCCTGCATGTGCATCAGACAGACAGCTGGCTGATAGCGACTGACCAACTCAATGGCGCCCGGCGCCCGCAAGGCATTGACGTCATTGATGATGGCGGCGCCGGCCCCCAGCGCCGCCGCCATGACTTCTGGGTGGCGGCTGTCGACCGACACCCGCGCGCCGAGTGCCACCGCCTGCTCAATCGCCGGCATGACCCGATCCAGCTCCTGTTGGACGCTGACCGGCTCGGCACCGGGCCGGGTGGACTCGCCGCCGATGTCGATGATGTCAGCGCCATCGGTCAGCAGCTGTTCAAGGCGTGGGCGGAGCAATGCAAGCGCCGCATAACGGCCACCGTCCGAAAACGAGTCCGGCGTGACATTGAGAATGGCCATCAGCAGCGGTGTCCCGCTGCGCGGCCAGCGGAAATCGGTTGCGGTCATCGATTCGCTTCATATTTCGCCAAGCTTGGCCGGGCATTATCGCACTGCCAGCTGCCGGGTCGCGACAAGCGCGAAACGGCTGCATATACTCGGTAACGCATCAGGCCGAAGCGCAGCGAAACGAGTGGCCCTCACCCATCTGCAAGGAGTCGTTGTCGGCGTGCCGTTTCAGTTTTCTCGCCTCTGTCTCATCGCCCTCGTACCGGCGCTTGCGGTGTCGACCGCGCAAGCCGCCGACGGCGCACCTGAACCGGATGCTGCCAACTCGACGACTTCGGTCGCAGTGGGCGCCGACCAGCCGGAGACAAGCGCCGATCAGCTGTTCAGCCACGGTTGCCTTGCGTTGCCGCCGGAAGGCGCCGATCCGGAAACCTTGGCAGCCTTTGAAGCCCGTGGCCTGCCGGTTGGCGACATTCAGGTCGTGGTCGACCCGATTTTCGACACCAGCAAACCGGAAGAGGACAACTGGCTGTTCCGGCTGGTCAACGACTGGCACATCCCGACCGACACCGAAGTCATCCGCGACGATCTGCTGTTCGAAACCGGCGAGCCGTTCCGGGTCACCCGCATGGCCGAATCGGAACGGGTGCTGCGCACCCGCCGCTACCTGCGCGGCGCCGACATCCGGCCGGTCGGCGAATGTCTGGACAAAGTCGATCTGGAAGTGCGCGTCAAAGACGTCTGGACCTTGGTCCCCGACGTCGGCTTTTCACGCAGCGGCGGCGACAACAGCACCCGGCTCGGCTTCAAAGACAGCAACTTCCTCGGCACTGGTCGCGCCGTGCAGATCGTCCGCGAACAGGACGCCGAACGCACCGGCACCATGTTCGGTTATCGCGATCCGAACTTCGGCAACACCCGCAGCGTGCTGGATCTGGAATACACCGATAACGACGATGGCCAGAGCCACGCCTTTGAGCTGTACCGGCCCTTCTTCTCGCTGGAAACGCCTTGGGCCGGTGGTGTTCTGACCCACCGTAACTTGCGTACCGACACGCTCAATTTCCGCGACGAAGAAATCCAGTCGTTTGAGCACGAAGAAGAAAGCCATGGAGTATTTGGCGGCTGGTCGCGTGGATTGATCGATGATGAAACTCAGCGCTGGCGGTTCGGTATCAGCGATGAGCGCAGCCAATTCCGACCCAATGACGACACGGTGGCAGAGCAACCGTTTCCCGCTGATCGCCATTACCGTTACGGCTGGCTGGAATGGCAGCGCGTGCATGACAGTTTCGTCAAAGCCGTCAACATCAACCAGATGCGGCGCACCGAAGACATCAACACCGGCTGGACAACCGTGCTGCGCTTCGGCCGCGCCGATGACGCACTCGGTTCAACCGATGAAGCCTGGTTTTATCAGCTCGCCGCTGAGCGTTATTACCTCGTCGACGACGACAAGGTCATGTTCCTGTCCGGCGGCTTGAACGGCCGTCATGACAGTGAGCAGGTGATCGATCAGCGCAGTGACCTGCGTCTTCGCTATTATCAAGGCGATTTCAGTTCGCACCAGTTTTATGCCTCGCTGCAACTGCAGCACGGCCGCAATCTGTTTGTCGATGAACCAATCACCCTCGGTGGCGACAACGGCCTGCGCGGTTACCCGACCCGCTATCAGATGGGCGACCGCATGGCGCTACTGACGTTGGAAGAACGCTTCTATTTGTTTACCGAAGTGCTGTCACTGTTCGATGTTGGCGCCGCCGTATTCGCCGACGTCGGCCGCGCCTGGTTCGATGGCAAGGACAATGGTTACAACGGCGGCTGGCTGCGCGATGTCGGTTTCGGCTTGCGGCTGACACCGACCCGCACCGGCAATGAGCGGCCAGGCAAGCAGACCGTGCTGCACCTCGACCTGGCCGCACCGCTCAATACCGATGCCGACCCGGAACTCGACAAACTGCAGTGGCTGGTCACGATCAAGGACAGCTTCTGAACGGCGCCGGCACAGCAAGTCGATTCGCTCAAGCAGCCTGACCACGCGCTGAATCCTTCATTGCCGGCAGCGCTAACACGGAATACAGCAAC
>CAMLKQ010000152.1 GCA_946480585.1 uncultured Kangiella sp. | reverse complement strand
GCCCGCACTTTCTCGACGATCTCCTGCAAGCGACCGGCGACCTGATTGAGCTGGCCGGCAACGCCCGCCGATTGCTGGGCATGCACCGCGCTTTCGCGGGCGCCATCCGCGATGCCGTTGACATTGCGGGTGATCTCGTCGACCACCGTGCTTTGTTCTTCTGCGGCCGCCGCCACTTGCGTGTTCATGTCACGGATCTCGGCGACAGCGCGGGTGATTTGCTCCAGCGCGGCACGGGCTTGTTCGGATTGCTCGGCACTTTCATGGGTGCGCGAGTTGCCTTGCTCCATGGCATTGGCGGCGCTGGTCGCACCGCCTTGCACGCTCTGGATGATCTGCTGGATCTCGCTGGTGGAGTCCTGGGTACGTTTGGCGAGGTTGCGCACTTCATCGGCCACCACGGCAAAGCCGCGGCCTTGTTCACCGGCGCGCGCCGCTTCAATGGCCGCGTTCAGCGCCAGCAGGTTGGTCTGCTCGGCAATGCCCTTGATGACTTCCAGTACCTGGCCAATGTTCTGGGTGTCGTCACGCAGTTTCTGCACCAGCTCGCCGGCACGCGCCATTTCGTCGGCCAGCTGCCGTGACACCGAGGTGGACCGCTCCATTTTCGCCAAGGCGTCGCTGGCGGACTTGTTCACTGCCTCGGTGGCGTGGGCGGTGGTGGCGGCATTTTTTGCCACCTCTTGTACCGTCGCTGCCATTTCGGTCAGCGCACTCGCGGCCTGATGAATGCGGTGCTCGGCTTCACCGGTGGTGCTTGCCAACTCCTGTGCTGCGCGAGTGATTTGGCCGGCACTGCTGCCGATGTCACTCGAGGCGCTGTGGATTTCCCGAATCAATCCGGAAATGAATTGCCGCTCCTGCTCCAGATCGGTCGCCATTGCACCGAGTTCATCGTCGCCTTCCGGTGCAACCGGATGCTGGAATTGCCCCTGCGCCATCCGTTCCATGTGCTCGAACAGGCGGCGGGTACGCTGCACAATCAATCGGTTGGTCATGATTTGCAGCAGCACCAGTACGGTCACCGAAATCGCGATGACCACGATAACCACTACCACTTTGGCGGTTTCAGCGGAGGCACTTTGTGCGGCGACTTTTTCGGCGAGATCCTGTTGCAGTTTGCTCAGGGTCTCGCCCGCTGCACGATCAATTCCCTTGACCGCTTTGTCGCCGGCTCGGTGATCGTAGCTGGCTGCTTCAAACGCGGCGTAGCCTTCCCGGTATTTGCGGCGCATTTCCTCATGTTCGCGCAGGAACTGGTTGATCAGGACTGCATCTTCTTCCAGCCCGAATTCGCGCAGGTGTTTTTCCAGTTCCCGACCGCTGGCCTGCACCGCGTCAGCTTCGGCATTGAACTGGCTCCAGTATTTGTTGCGCTGTTCGCTGTCACTGCCGCGCAGCAGAACGTTTTTCCACTCCTGCACCTGAGTCTTGAATGACGTGGTCAACTCGCCCAAATGGCTGTTCAGTTCCAAGCCGTGGCGCAAATTGTTGACGTGGCCGCCGAGCACCGAAAAACCGATCAAGGCGGCGACAACCATGATCCCGAAACCGCCACCGACGACGGTCAACAAACGTTTGCCAAGACTGCTGCGAGGCTCTGCCATGATGCCAACTCCAGAAATGCGGAATGCAAATGCGTTAACGGCAACGCACCAGCAAGCCTAGTTGGCATTAACCATGCTGCAAGTGTGACAGTTTTATTACAAATTACGGAGCAGTGGTCGGCGACAAAAACAGCGCGGGATTGACCCGTGCACCGTTCAGGCTCACCGAGAAATGCAGGTGGGCACCGGTGACCCGGCCGGTGGCACCCACCGTGCCAAGCGGTTCGCCGGCTGTGATGCGCTGGTCCGGTTTGGCGTCGATGCGGTCGAGATGACAAAACAAGGTCAGCAAACCACCACCGTGATCGATGATCACGGTGTTGCCGTTGTAATAGAAATCACCGGTCACGACGACGGTGCCGGCCAGCGGCGCGATTACCGGTGTGCCGGTCGGTGCGGCGATGTCGAGACCGGAATGCGGGTTGCGGGCTTCGCCATTGAACACGCGCCGCAAGCCGAACGAACTGCTCAGTGGTCCCGGTGTGGGTTGCCGCATCAGCAGTTGTGGCGGCAGCGGCGTACTGAAGCGGGCAAAGGCGGCCTGCATCAGTGCCTGTTCGCGGGCGATACGCTCGGCATCTTTTGGGTCTGGGTTGACGAATTTCGGCGCGACCTTCAATGGTTGGGTCGCGTAAGCCTTGTCGGCAATGCTGAAACCAAGCGGCGTGCCGTTCACCGTCAGTTGCTGCTCGCCGACGTTCGCGTGCAGCGGCAGACCGACCACCGCCTGCCAGCGCTCAGCGACCGCGACCAGCAAGACCGGCTGGCCCTGATAGTGAACGTCGGGCGCCGGCTGATCGGCCGGACCGACATCCAGTACCGCGACACCGCCGGGAACCCGCTCTTCGCGCGGCAGTTCCGGTTCTGCGCCAACACCTGAGACGTTGAAGAGCAAGCAGAGGCCAAGCAGCGGTTTCCACATCGGTCAGGTCTCCTTGCCGGCAGCGGCGTCCACGGTATCGCTCTCGACCCGGCTCACCAACCGGCGGCCGACCAGCAGGGTTTCAATGACAGTGCCCGGCGCCAGTGGGCCCTGCCGGTGCAGCAGAGTCTGAGTGGCTTGTACCCGGGTCAGGCTGTAACCGCGACCCAGCGTCGCCAACGGGCTCAATCCTTGGAGGCCACCGCTCAGGCGGGCGAGGGCAGTGCGTCGGCTGTCAATCGACCGGCTGGCAGTGAGCACTAACCGCTGCTGCAGCTGGTCGAGCTGGTGCCGGGCGCGCGCCAGCCGCACCGATGGCGCCATGCCCTGCAGGCGGGCCTCCTGATGACGCAACTGCAACCGGGCCTGCTGCACGCGCCGCTGCATGCCGGCGTTGAGCCGAGCCTGCAGCTCATCGAGCCGCTGCGCTCGCCGGGCCAACAGTTTTTCCGGTGTTGGTAAGCGTTCACTCAGGCTGCTCAGCCGCATCCGGCGCTGGCCAATGCCTTGGCTAAGCGCTCGCTGCAGACGGTGTTGCAGCTGGCCGAGCCGGTGTAACAGGCCGTCGCGGTCCGGCGAGATCAGCGCCGCGCCGGCGGATGGCGTAGGTGCGCGCAGGTCGGCAACGAAATCGGCGATGGTGAAGTCGACCTCATGGCCGACTGCCGACACCACCGGAATGCCGCTGCCGGCGATCTGCCGGGCCAGCTTTTCATCGTTGAAGCAGAACAGGTCTTCCAGCGAGCCACCGCCGCGGGTCAGCAGCAGGACGTCGCATTCGCGCCGGCGGTTGGCGATTTTCAGCGCATCGATCAGCGCCGCTGGCGCCTCGGCGCCCTGCACCACCGCCGGATAGACGATGACTTTGATGAACGGTGCCCGCTTCGCCAGCACGCTGAGCACATCGCGGATGGCGGCGCCGGTCGGCGAGGTGATGACGCCGATGGTGCTCGGGTAGGGCGGCAAGGCGCGCTTGCGCTCGGCGTTGAACAGGCCTTCATCGGCCAACTTCTGTTTCAGCTGCTCGAACTTCTGCTGCAGGGCGCCGAAGCCGGCCGGCTCCAGGTATTCGCAAACCAGCTGGAAATCACCGCGCGGCTCATACAGGGTGACCCGGGCCCGGACCAGTACCTTGTCGCCGTCCTTCGGCCGGTAGCTCAGCAGCTGGTTGCGGTTACGGAACAACGCCGAGCGTACCTGGGCGCCTTCGTCTTTCAGCGTGAAGTACCAATGCCCGGATGGCGGTGCAGAGAAATTGGAGATTTCGGCTTCCAGCCAGAGCAGGCCGAAGTCCTGTTCCAGCACGCGCTTGGCGCGGCCGACCAGCTCGGAGACGGTGTAAACCTTGCGGGTGGACGTCATTGGCGGCGTGGTACCCGGGTGTCATCGCGGTGGGCAAACCGCGGCATTTTCGCGCATCGTGACCGGAATGGCCAGCAAGAAACTCGCGGCGGGTGGTGTGACAAGCTTCGTGAGGAAACGGTATAATTCCGCTTTGCTATTGCCAGCGGGGTTTTGAGGAATCATGCGGATTATCGGTGAAGCGCTGACGTTTGATGACGTGCTTTTGGTGCCAGCGCACTCCACAGTACTGCCACATCAGGCTGAACTCAAGACATTCTTGACCCGTGAGATTCAGCTGAACATTCCGCTGGTGTCCTCGGCGATGGACACTGTCTCGGAAGCCCGGTTGGCGATCGCGCTGGCGCAGGAAGGCGGTCTCGGTTTCATCCACAAGAACCTGACCATCGACGATCAGGCCGAGCATGTCCGCAAGGTCAAGAAGTTCGAAAGCGGTGTCGTCAGCGATCCGATTACGGTCAGCTCGCGCACCAGCATCCGTGAACTGAAAGCGCTCACCGCCAAGCACGGCATCTCCGGCGTGCCGGTCATTGATGGCGAGGATCTGGTCGGTATCGTCACCGGTCGCGATGTCCGTTTCGTGACGCAGCTCGATCAACCGGTTTCTGCCGTGATGACGCCGAAAGAGCGTCTGGTTACCGTGCAGGAAGGAGCCGATCTCGACGAGGCGCTGCATCTCATTCAAAAGCACCGGATCGAGCGCGTGCTGGTGGTCGACAAGCAGTTCCGGCTGAAAGGCCTCATCACCGTCAAAGACATCCAGAAATCCGCTGACAAACCGAATGCCTGCAAAGACGCGTTCGGTCATCTGCGCGTCGGTGCCGCCGTTGGCACCGGTGCCGACACCGATGATCGGGTCGCCGCGCTGGTGCATGCCGGTGCCGACGTCATTCTGGTCGACACCTCGCATGGTCATTCGCAAGGCGTGCTCGATCGCGTGCGCAAAGTGAAGCAACTGTACCCGGGCGTGCAGGTGATCGGCGGCAACGTCGCGACCGCTGCCGGTGCTCTGGCACTGGCCGAAGCCGGCGCTGACGGCGTCAAAGTCGGTATCGGTCCCGGTTCGATCTGCACCACCCGCATCGTCACCGGTGTCGGCGTGCCGCAAATTTCCGCCGTGGCCAACGCGGTCGAAGCGCTGAAAGCGAAAGGCATTCCGTGCATCGCCGATGGCGGCATCCGGTTCTCTGGCGACATGTGCAAAGCGATCGTCGCTGGCGCCCATGTGGTCATGGTCGGTTCGCTGCTTGCCGGCACCGAAGAAGCGCCGGGTGAAGTCGAATTGTTCCAGGGCCGCAGCTACAAGAGCTATCGCGGCATGGGTTCGCTCGGTGCGATGGCGCAGCGGCAAGGTTCGGCTGATCGTTACTTCCAAGCCAGCAACGATGCCGAGAAACTGGTGCCGGAAGGTATCGAAGGCCGGGTGCCGTACAAAGGCTCGCTGGTCGCCATCGTGCACCAGATGATGGGCGGTTTGCGTTCGTGCATGGGCTTGACCGGTTGCCGCACCATTGAAGAGCTGCGCAGCAAAGCCGAGTTCGTCAAAGTGACCTCGGCCGGCATGCGCGAAAGCCATGTTCATGACGTGCAAATCGTCAAGGAAGCGCCGAACTACCGCGTCGATTGAACGCGCGGAATCGGCAACAAATCGGGATCGCAGCGCGATCCCGATGTGCTTTCAGTAGCCAGCAAAAGCAGTTACACGCTGCGCGCAAGTGCAGCACGGATTCTTCCTCACCAGCAAGGCTTTCACGATGAGCCAAGACATTCATGCCCACCGCATCCTGATTCTGGATTTCGGTTCCCA
>CAMLKQ010000151.1 GCA_946480585.1 uncultured Kangiella sp. | reverse complement strand
TCCGGGATCTGCGCCAGCACGGTGCGCAAGCGATGCGGGTCTTCGTAAATCTGATCGAGGTGATCGTCTTCGAATACGCCAGCGGCGAGCGCGATCGGCAGCAACAGTTCGCCGACCTCTTCTTCGTCCGGTTCGAACCAGGCGTCTTCGCGCAGGTTGACGCCGTCCATGAAGCCGAGCGCCCAGCCGCGCAGCGGTGCGGCATCCGGATCGTCGCCGAGCAGCAGCGGGCAGGGTAGCCGCAGCGGTTTGCCGGAGTACAGTTCACGGGCGATGTAATCGGCCAGATTGCGCAGCGTGCCTTCGATTTGTTGCTGCTCGTCCTCGTCGGCGAACTCCGGCTCTTCGACAAAAATTTCGGCCAGCCATTCGTTTTCCGGCACCTCCACGGGCGAAATGGCCAGCGCGGTCAGAAAGCCATGGGTCTGGACATAGTCGTAGCATTCTTCGCTGACGGCATCGGAGACCAGAAACGCTTGCAACGTGGCGAGATCGGCCGGGGTCGGGATGGGCATGATGGCGCTCGGTGGCGGCAGGGCAGGCCGCCATTGTCGCACTGCGATGGCTGGCGTGAAAGCGCTTGTGCCGGCTTATCCGTATACTGCGCCATAGCACTCCGCCTTCGGTTTTTTGCCATGCCCCGTCTGGAATCACTCGATTACCAACCGCACTTCGCCCGCCTCGGCGAGCCGTTCTCGGTGCCGGTGACGCCGACGCCGCTCGCCTCGCCTGAATTGGTCGCGTTCAGCGCCGAGGCGGCGGCCCTTATCGACCTCGATGCCAGTGAAGCCGAGCGGCCGGAGCTGTTGGCGCTGTTCAGTGGCGCGGCCTCGATCACCGGCTGGCAGCCGCGCGCGATGGTGTATTCGGGGCACCAGTTCGGTGTCTACGTACCGCGGCTGGGCGACGGGCGGGCGATGTTGCTGACGGAAGTGCGCAACAGCCGAGGCGAGCCGTGGCAGCTGCATTTGAAAGGCGCTGGTCAAACGCCATTTTCGCGCATGGGCGATGGCCGCGCGGTGTTGCGCTCGTCGATCCGCGAATTTCTCTGTTCGGAAGCCATGCATGCGCTTGGCATTCCCACCACGCGCGCGCTGTGCGTCATCGGTTCGCAGGAAAAAGTGTATCGGGAAACGCCAGAAACTGGCGCGACCGTCGTCCGGATGGCGCCGAGCCACACCCGCTTTGGCACGTTCCAGTATTTCGCGATGACGGGGCAGCATGATGCCTTGAAGCGCTTGCTGGACTTCACCATCACCGAACATTTCCCGCACTGCCTGCACGACCAGCAACCGGGCCTGCGTTTCTTTCAGGACGTGGTGCGCCGTACGGCGCTGTTGATGGCGCAGTGGCAGGCGTTCGGTTTTGCCCACGGGGTGATGAACACCGACAACATGTCGGTACTCGGGCTGACGCTCGATTACGGACCGTTCGGATTCATGGATGCGTACAACCCGGGCTATATCTGCAACCATTCGGATCACACGGGCCGTTATGCGTTTGACGAGCAGCCGACGGTAGCGCTGTGGAACCTGTGCCGGTTTGCCGAGGCTTTGCTGCCGCTGCTGGAAAAAGACGCGCTCGGCGAAGCCTTGGCAGAATACGAGCCGATGCTTGTCGAGCACTATTCCGCTTTGATGCGCGGCAAACTGGGCCTGACCCATCCGGAAGATGACGACCGGGTGCTGTCGAGCGAATTGCTCAGATTGATGGCCGCAACCGGCGCCGATTATCCGCGTACGTTCCGGGCCTTGAGCCAGCTCGGCAATGTGGCGGACGCATCCGATCATCGGTTTCTCGATGAGTTTGCCGACCGCGACGCGGCAGCAGCCTGGCTTGCGCAGTGGAGGGCGCGGCTCGCCCGCGAAGGCAGCATCGCGCCGCAGCGGCAGGCGATACAGCAGCGGCACAATCCCAAATATGTGCTGCGCAATCACCTCGCCCAGATCGCCATCGAAAAAGCGCAGGCTGGCGATTTTTCCGAAGTGCAGAAACTGCAGCAGATTCTGCGCCGGCCATTTGACGAACAGCCGGAACACGAGGCCTATGCCGCGCTGCCGCCGGATTGGGCGCAGCGGCTGGAGATTTCCTGTTCGTCCTGATTGCAGAAAGCACTGAGCAGGGCGGTGCGGCTATATCTGTGTGGCAAATGCGCTTGCATAGAATCCAATGCTGAAATCCAACGAGGGCGTTTGATGACGACATTTTTGCTCTGGTCTACCGTGGTGACACTGATCGGCATCGGTCTGGTCGGCATTGTTTTTCCATTGTTACCGGGAACCACCTTTCTGTTTGCCGGCATGTGGCTGGCGGCCTGGCTGGAAGACTACCAACGGATTGGTGTCGGCACGGTCTGGTGGTTGTTTGCGTTGATGGTGTTGTCGTTTGTGGTCGATTGGGTCGCAGCAGCGCTTGGTGCCAAAAAAGCCGGAGCCTCGAAAGCGGCTATCCTCGGCGCGACGTTGGGCTCGGTGTTCGGCATTCTGGTCGGCTTCTGGGGCCTGCTGGTGTTTCCGTTTGTCGGCGCGGTGATCGGCGAATTGATGACCCATGGTGATCAACTGAAAGCGCATCAGGTCGGGTTCGCTGCCTGGCTCGGCACCATGCTGGGTTTGATCGCCAAGATTGCGATTGCCTTTACCATGCTCGGTACGTTTGTCTTTGCCTGGTTTTGGTGATGATTGGCGACGTTAAAAAAGGCGCCGCAAGGCGCCTTTTTTGTTTGTCGAGCTCAGAAGTTGAATCGCACACCGGCCTGCCACGACCGCCCCATTTGCGGCGCGATATCTTTCAGGAACGATGTGTGCAGGCGCACGTCTTCGTCAAGCAGGTTGCTGCCGCGCAGGAACAGATCGGCATTGCTGTCGCCGAAGTAGACACGGTAGATGAGGCCAGCATTGACCAGTGTGTAGCCGTCGGTTTCGGTTTCGAATGCGGTCACGTTATTCTGCTCGGCCACTTCGATCACATCGAGGCTGGTGCGCAGATCGCCGCTGTCGAAGTCGAGACCGAGTCCGAGCCGCTCCGGTGGGATGCGCGGCAGATCGCCACCGTCGTCGAGTTCGCCAGTGGTCTGATCGTAGAAGCCGCGCAGAATCCAGTCGCCCACCTCTGTGCTGAAGAAGGTCCAGTCAGCGGCGAGCTCGATGCCTTGCAGCGTGGCGTCGGCCTGAAAGTATTGGAACACCGGCAGTTCATCGAGTTCGGCGCCGGTGGCGGCGGCGTAAATGAAATCACTGACGGCATTGCGGTACAGCGACAGGTTCAGATTGGCACTGTCGCCATGGTAGCGCAGGCTCAGATCGATATTGTTGGCGGTTTCGGTGCCGAGGTTGACGTTGCCGATCTCATAACTCTGGGTCGCGACATGCGGGCCATCGGAATAGAGTTCCTCGGCACTCGGCATCCGTTCGGCATGGGCATAGGACAGCGCAGTCGACCAGTCGGCGCCAAGTTCGTAAACGCCGCCGACCGACCAGCTGAACGCGCTGTCGTCGTACCGTGGTTGCGCTGATTCCGGCGAGACGTTCTGCTGCTCGTAGCGGATGCCGCCTTCCAGATGCAGCTTGCCGAGTTCGCGCTCTTCCACCAAGAACAACGCATTGCTTTCGGTGGTCGATGGCGGCACGAAGGCTTCTTCGCCAATCGCGGTGAAGTCGCGATCCGTTACTTGCACGCCAATCACGCCGCGCATACCTGCCAGCGGTTTGTGGACCAGTTCCAGACGCGTGTCGGTGGCGGCGTTTTCAAACGTGGTGCCGACCTCGTCGCCTTCGAGCTCGACGTGTTCGTAATCATTGCGACCGATGCGCAATTTCAATGTCTCGAAACCCGGCAGCGGGTCGTCCAGCCGGGCTTTCAAATCGGTGCGACGCTGCTCCAGATCGATGCGCACTGGTGGCTCTTCCGCCACTTCAACAGGCGGCACTTCTTCATGGTGCGCATGATGGCCCGGCACGCCGTAATTGCTGTTGTACGTGCTGAGGGCGATGCCGATGAAACCACGCTCACCAATCCATGATCCGCCGATGCTGCCGCCATCGCCTTCGATGCTGCTGTTCTCCAGCGTGCCGTGTGCGAGTTCCTCGCCGGCGTGCTCGCCTTCTTCTGCGTCCGGGAAGCGCTCGGCGTCACCCGGGATTTCGATATCGTCGGTCTCGCGCGTGAACGCGTTGAGATGAAACGCGAAGTCGCCACTGCCGCCATCCAGCGCAGCGGCAACGCTGCGCTCATTGTTTGCGGTCTGACCGCGCAGTTCCACAGCGCCTTCGACGCCGTCTTTGCGGGTTTCCGGAATGCGCCGGTCAATGACGTTAACGACGCCGCCAATGGCGCCGCTGCCGTATAGCAACGTGGCCGGCCCGCGCAGCACTTCGATTTGTTCGGTGGTAAGTGGCTCGGCAGCAACATTGTGATCGGCAGACACGGTCGACGCGTCGAGCGTGCCGACACCGTCTTGCAGCATTTGCACGCGAGCACCGCCAAGGCCGCGGATCACCGGCCGTGACGAGCCCGCACCAAACGACGAGGCGCTGACGCCCGGCTGGTTGTCGAGGGTTTCGCCAAGGGTGGCGCCGCGCGCTTTCAATAGTGCGTCACCGGCCAGCACTTGCGCCGGCGTCGCCATTTCGAGGGTGCGATGCTCCAGTGCGCTGGCATTGACCACGACGTGCTCGACATCGTCATCCAGTTGCAGGACGAATTCGAGATCGCTGTCGGTGACGCTGATCTCGCGGTTCGAGTGGCCGTGGCGACCGGCTTCAATATCGAGCAGCAAGCGGCCACTGGCGACGTTCTGCAGATCGAAGCGACCGTCTGCGTCGGTTTGCACGGTTTGGTTCAGCGCCGGTACCCGGATTCGGGCGTTGGCGATCGGTTTTTGGTCGGCGTCGAGCAACTGGCCACGCAGGTTGGCGGCGTCGGCGTCGAAAGGCAGCAGCGCGGCGGTGACGGCAAGCGCAAGCAGAGAGTGAGTCAGGCCGGACTGCAATGGCAGGCGGCGCGAAAATGAAAACGAAGCGAACGAACGGTGCATCTCAGCAAACTCCCGCCACCGTGCGCGCGGAACAAGGGCGGCGCACGGCGACACAAATTCTCAACGTTTGAATGCTGGCGCGTTGCGGTTCGCACTAAGGCGAACGCGCGACGGTGACAGCAAGGATTGGGCAAACCGCACGAGCAATGTGTACCGGCACCGCGGCGAACGCGGTAACGGCAAACACGGGCGTCGATCGGTTGCGATCACATCGGCGATGGCGTCGACCATGCGACGCAGCCGCCGGGGCGGCACGTCGTCTGCGACGGGTACGCGTGCCGGTGTGGATCAGGCGTGAGAGTGGGCAGGAGGGCCGCGAGCAGGCGGCGATTGAACCCGGAAAACGGACAGCGGCGCTGCGGTCGGCCGCGCGATGGTGTCGCTTTGCGGTGCCAGCGTTGCCAGCAACGGCAGACTGGCCAGCGGCGCGCTGCCTTGATCGGCGTGGGCGCAGATTTCGCAAAGGGTTTCGGCTGGGTGGTGAACGCTGTCGAGGCGGTGCACCAAACCAAACGATTGGCTGAACAGCACCAACGCCAGCGCGAGCAACAGCAGACCGCGCCAATGCTGGCGCAGTTCGCGGTGGGCAAACGGTGGGGTTGGGGTCGTCGTCATGGCGCGGGAGTTTGGCACAACTGCCAGGCAGGGCAAAGTCTCGACGCTGCA
>CAMLKQ010000150.1 GCA_946480585.1 uncultured Kangiella sp. | reverse complement strand
GCCAGCCGAATGCGATGGGCGGCCGCGAAGTCGGCGGCATGGCGTCGACACTGGCGGCGCATCTGACCTTTGCTCCGGCGCACCGACAGCTGTTACAAAAATTTTGGTCGGCGCCGCATCTGGTGTCAGCGCCGGGCCTGAAAGCGGTGGACTTGTTTGATGCCATTGCCGACGGCCAGATCAAAGCCGTCTGGATCATGGCAACCAATCCGGTGGTCAGTCTGCCGAACGCCGACAAGGTGCGTGCGGCACTGCGGCGCTGCGACTTGGTGATCGCTTCCGATTTTGTCCGCCATACCGACACTGTTGAGTTGGCGCACTTGCGCTTGCCGGCGCTGGCCTGGGGTGAGAAAAGCGGCACGGTCACCAATTCGGAGCGGCGCATTTCACGGCAGCGAGCTTTTCTGCCGGCACCGGGAGAAGCCAAACCGGATTGGTGGGCGATTTGTGAGGTTGGCAAACGGCTGGGTTATGCCGAGGCCTTTGCGTTTCAAGGCCCGCACGAAATCTTTCGCGAGCACGCGCAGCTGACAGCGTTTGAAAATCACGGCGAGCGGCCATTGAATCTTGCTGCCATGGCGGCGTTGACCGAATCCGAATACGACACGCTGCAGCCACGGCAGTGGCCGGCGGTCACAGCCACTGACAATAGTGAGCGCTTATTTGCCGATGGTATTTTCGCCACCGCCAATCGCCGCGCCCGCATGCAGGCATTAACACCGCGCACACCGGCCAACGTCGTATCTACCGATTTTCCGCTGGCGCTCAATACCGGCCGCGTGCGCGACCAGTGGCACACGATGACGCGCACCGCCCGTGCGGCCAAACTGAACGCGCACCAGAGTGAGCCGCTATTGCATGTGCACCCGGGCGATGCGACGCGCTACGGCCTGCGCGCCGGCGAATTCGCCCGGCTGGCCAGTCAATGGGGCGAGGCACTGCTGCGCGTGCAGATCGATGACAGCCTGCGCCCCGGCAATGTCTTTGTGCCGATGCACTGGAGTGATGCCTTTTCTGCCCGCGCGCGCATCGGCGCGATCATCAATCCGGATCGTGATCCGGATTCGGGCCAGCCCGAGTTCAAGCACACGCCAGTGTCGGTGCAGGCAGTGCCGATGACTTGGCACGGCTTCTTGATTCAGCGCGCGCCGCTGTTGCAGGCGCCGCAGAGTCGGTACTGGGCGCGCATTCCAGCCACGGCGTGCACACGTTACGAACTCGCGGACGACGCCTTGCACGCCGCCGCCAGCGCGCCAGACATGTCGATCGAGCGACTGATGCAGCGCGTTTTTGCCGGCCAGTTGCCTGAGGGCGAACGGATGGCGTGGGGCGATCCGGCGCGCGCCGCGTATCGGGCGGCGTGGTTGCAGCAAGGCCGCTTGGAAGCCTGCCTGTTTATTGCGCCGAGCGCGCACTTGCCGGATCGCTTGTGGTTGCAAAGCCTGTTTGACAAGCCGGCGCTCAGTGGCGAGGAACGCCGAGCGCTGCTGTCGGGACAGCCGCCGCGCGGCAGTGTGAGCAGCGGCGCGATTGTCTGCGCTTGTTTTGCGGTGGGTGAGCAGACTTTGCGTCGTCATATCCGCAACGGTTGCCGCACACCGGCGGCCTTGACGCGTGCCTGTCAGGCCGGTGGCAACTGCGGTTCCTGTTTGCCGGCGCTGCAGCGCTTGATCGACGGCGAACCGGTGTCGGGCGTGCCGGCATGATCAGTTTGCGCCTGCGCCGCAGCACCGTTGATGACGCGCGTTTTTGGCAGACGTTGTGGCAGCGCTGGCGAGCGCCGGTGCCGGCGCAGCGTCCGCCGCGACCGGTACGCGCTCCCGGCAAAGTCTTTCTGGTCGGCGCCGGTCCCGGTGATCCGGAATTGCTGACGCTGAAAGCGGCGCGGTTGTTGGCGAGCGCCGATGTCGTACTGTATGACCGCTTGATCTCACCGGAGATTCTGGCGCTGATCCCGGCGCGGGTGCGCACGCACTATGTCGGCAAATGCAGCGGTGATCATCATGTTGCCCAAGCGGAAACCGAGCAGTTATTGGTCCAGTATGCGCGCCAGGGTTTGCAAGTGGTGCGCTTGAAAGGCGGCGATCCGTTCCTGTTCGGTCGCGGCGGAGAAGAAATGCAAACGCTGTGGCGCGCCGGCATTGAAGTGGAAGTGGTGCCCGGCATCACGGCGGCGCTCGGTTGTGGTGCTTACACCGGTATCCCGCTGACCCATCGTGATCACGCGTCATCCGTTTTGTTTCTGACCGGCTGCAATCAACGCGGCGAATTGCCGGCCAGCAGTGAAGTGCTGGCACGTCGCGATCAGACGCTGGTGATCTACATGGGCTTGGCGCGGCTGCCGCAACTGTGCGCGCGCTTGCGTGAAAATGGTTTGCCGGAAGAGTGGCCCGTTGCCTTGATTGCACAGGGCACAACACAACAGCAGCGGGTACTGATGGGAACGCTGAGAGATATTGCCGAGCGGCAAACGCAGGCGCAGTTGCCGAGTCCGACGTTGGTGATTGTGGGGCGGGTCGTTACGGTAAGAGCGGAACGCGAACGGATGGTGCCGACAACACAAACGGAAACCGTTTGGTAAGAGCGAGCTTGCCCGCGAACAAGCTCGCACTTATCAAGAAAGCAAAACGAATCAGCGTGCAGCGGTCGCCATCATCTCGCCCATCCGAATCGCCCGCGCTGGTTGCCAGTCCGGATTCAGTGCATAGGCATTTTTCTGGAACAACGCGACCACGGTGGAACCGAGCAGGAAGCGGCCCATTTCGGCGCCTTGTTCGAGCACGATGTTCTGATCATCGTAGCGCCATTCGGTGATCACGCCTGGCCGCGGCGGGTTGACCATGCCGTGCCAAACGGTCGCCATGCTACCGACAATGGTCGCGCCGACCAGCACTTGCACGAACGGACCGTGCTCGCCATCGAACACGCAAACCACGCGCTCGTTGCGGGCAAACAAACCCGGCACCGCGCGTGCGGTCAGCGGATTGACCGAGAACAGATCGCCGGGGATGTAGCGCATCAGGCGCAGCTTGCCTTTGCACGGCATGTGGATGCGGTGGTAATCCTTCGGCGACAGGTACAGCGTTGCGAACAGGCCATCCTGGAATTGCGCGGCCAATGCCGGATCGCCACCGAGCAGGGTGTTGGTCGAATACTGATGGCCCTTGGCCTGATAAATCTGATCACCGGCGATCGGGCCGGCTTGCGAAATGGCGCCATCGACAGGGCAGATCAGCGCGCTGCTTGCCAGCGGCCGGGCGCCGGCTTTCAGCGGTCGGGTGAAAAAGTCGTTGAAGCTTTTGTAGCTGGCCGGGTCCGGGTTCTCGGCTTCGGCCATGTTGACGCCATAGCGGCCGATGAATTTGCGGATCGCCCAGGTGGTCAGTTTGCCGGCTTCGGCGCTGGCGCCTTTGCCAGCCAGCACGGTCAAGAGCTGCTTCGGCATCAGGTATTGCGGCAGCACTTTCAGGCGATCACTCACAGCGTATTCCTCGGAACGGATTCAGCTCAGGCCCGGTCGGTGGCTCTAAACCGCGCGGGGCTGAAAAAAGGCCGGCTAGGATACCACCGGCTCGGCGTTCTGCGACCCCGGCGGACCGGCCTGAATCGGCGGCCCGATCTGACTGTCCGGTCAGCCGGCTGTGATAGGCTCGCCGCCGTTCGCTGGTACCGGAATCCTGAACGACATGGTGGAGTCATTGCTGGCCTGGACCACCGCCCATCCGCACTGGGCGGCACTGGTGGTCGCGGTCGTCGCCTTTCTCGAATCGCTGATCATCATCAGTTTCTTCGTCCCCGGCTGGCTGCTGCTGATGGGGCTCGGCACCCTGGTCGGCGCCGGCCATCTGCCGTTCTGGCCAATTGTCTGGGCCGCCTACATCGGTGCCGTGATTGGCGAGGCGGTTGGCTTCTGGCTCGGCCATCGCCATAGCGAGCGCATCCAGAACTCGCGCTTCTTTGAAGGCCACAAGCCCTTGCTGAAACGGGCCGAAAGCCTGTTCATCCGTTATGGCGTCATGAGCCTGCTGCTCGGCCGCTTTGTCGGACCGATCCGCGCGGTGCTGCCATTCGTTGCCGGCCTGCTGCAATTTCCGTGGCGCTGGTACTGGCCAACTAATCTGTTCGGCGGGCTGTTCTGGGCGCCGGCTTACCTGTTGCCCGGCATCGCGGTCGGCGCCTCGCTGAGTTTGCCGCTTTCGTCGTTGTGGCCACTTGCGTTCCATCTGGCGCTGGTGTTCGCCTTGTTTTGGGCGGCGAGGCAGCTGCGCGGCGTCAGCCACAAACTGTCGGTCACGGTGACGGTACTCGCAACGGCGACGCTGATCGCCCTGCCGCTGATGCCATGGTGGCAGGTGTTCACCGATCTGCTCGGTGCGATCTGGTCGGTCATCAACAAAGCCTGATGTACGCAACATGATGCTAATAACGAACGACCATAATCCGCGCGATTGACACCCTCACCGATCGCTCCGTAGTCTCAAGCCCATGAACACGCGTCCGCAGTCCTACTTTTTTAGCTTTACTCTCCAGCCATCCGGGGAGGGCTAACACGCGACTGCAACAAATGCGATGCGATGCCAAAAAACCTCCCCACCCGGGGAGGTTTTTTTTTGCCTCGATACTGATTCGTTAACAAATAAGCTGTGCTGAATAGATTTGCTTCGCTCTGGTGTCCAGAGCTGTTTTTCGCCCGTCTGACGAGCCGAGCAACGTAGTGGAGTTCGGGTTAACAGCCCGCAGCGAAAGCGGAGGGGCGAGGCATGGATGCCGAAGCCTTTTCTGACTGGACAGGAGTCCTGTCAGAAAAGCCCTGAACGGAACGAAGTCGCGCAGGGTACCGCGCGTCATGCGCGCGGCGAGGAATACAGGGCAATGTTCTTTGCGTCCTTTCTTGCGCCAAGAAAGGACGTCGCCCGCCGGGGCGAGACCGGGCAATGGTGGTAGTCGACATCCATTGTGGGCGGCGAGAGCCCCCTCTCCCCCGACCCCTCTCCCACGAGGGGCGAGGGGCGTAAGGCGCCGAGCGATTGGCAAGCAACGAGATCAACGAAACAGCTACGAATTCAACGAAACGAACTCAACGAAACAGAAACGGAGCAGAACATGACCACCGAAGCAGACACAACAAAACCGGCACCCTTGCAACAGCTACGCGAACAAATCACCGCCCTCGACAACGATCTGCTCGATATGCTCGCCAAACGCCAGCAACTCGCCCGCTCGGTCGCCGAAAGCAAAGTCGGCTCGCAGCTGCCGCTGCGCGACATGGCGCGGGAAGAAAAATTGCTCAGCCAGCACGTGCAAAAAGCCCAGCAGCTCGGTCTGCACCCCGGTTACGTGACCCGCATCTTCCATGCGGTCATTGAAGAATCGCTGCGCGCCCAGCGCGCGACGTTGCAGCCGTTGCCGAATGCGGCCCGCGTCGCGGTGCTCGGTGGTGCCGGTTCCTACAGCGCACTGGCGGCGCAAGCCTGGTTTGCCGCCGTCGGTGCGCTGGAATTGAAACCGGGCAGCCAGTTCCGCGACGTCATCAAACTGCTGCGCGGTGGCGATGCCGATTACGCCGTATTGCCGATCGAGAACCGGATCACTGGCGCGATCAGTGCGGTTTACGATTTGCTGCGCGATGGCGACCTGCATATCGTCGGTGAGCACTATCTGCCAATCAAACACTCGCTGTTGGCCAAGCCCGGTACCGCGCTCA
>CAMLKQ010000149.1 GCA_946480585.1 uncultured Kangiella sp. | reverse complement strand
AGCGTTTCGCCGTCATCGAGCACCAGACAGGGGATTTTGCCAAGCGGGTTGCTGACGATGAGCTCGGCCGGGTTCTGCAAGGGATCGACCAGCACTTCGTCGACCTGGGTGGCCAGCTGTTTTTCCAGCCGCAGCACCCGGCAGCAGCGGGCGTAAGGCGAAGCGTGCGAGTAATAGAGTTTCATGGCAGCCGGATCCGGGCCGGAACACGAACGCACAGGCTAGCAGGCTCGGCCAGCCGCCGTCATCGTCAGCTGGAACGCATGTGCCGCTCTGAATGGTGTTTTTGGCTCAGACAACCACGCCCGCACCGGGCGCAATGATATTGAGCACCTGCATGGCGCTGTCACGGGCGGCAGTCAGGGCATCGCGCAATAACACCGGGTCGGCACTGGCAAGCTGGCACCGGTCCAGCCGCAACCGCTCCAGGAACGGGCTGCTGCTGTCCGGGGAAAAACCGTTCTGCAAATGCAGTGCGCCGTGGATGCCAACGTGGATCAGCGCGGCTGCCACCCGTTCGCCGCCAGCCTGCTCCGGCTCGTGCTGGTAGCGCACGACTTCGGTCAGGCTGACCGGCAGCTGCCAGAGCGTCATCAGGGCATGGCCGAGATCGGCAATGCGGAAACCGAAACCCGCCTGCTCCAGATCCGGCCGTGGCACGCCTTCGGCTTTCTGCAACAGCGTGACGCATTCATCCGGCGCCTGTTCGAGCATCACCAGCAGGCCGATGTTGTGCAGCAGACCGGCGGCAAAAAGCCGCTCGCCCTGCCGGAAGCCACTGCGCCGACCGAGCGCACGCGCCACCAGACCGGTGTAGACGCTGTGCTCCCAGAACTTGTCCATGTCGATCAGCTCGCGCGGGACATTGCGGAAGGTCGACACCGCCGAGGTCGCCAGCGCGAGGTTGTACAGCTCGTTGGTGCCGATCAGGCGAACCGCCCGCGACACCGACTCAATCTGGGCCGGGAAGTTGTAGAACGAGCTGTTGGCAAGCCGCAGCAGACGCGCGGTCAGGGCCGGGTCGAGCGCGATCAGATCGGCGATTTCGAGCACGCTGGCCTGGCGCGCAATCAGCTCCTGCAGGCGCAGGCAGATATCGGGCAAGCTGTACAGCCGGCCGGCGTTGCGGACCAGTTCGTTCAGGTTCATCCCACACCTTGCATTGAGGTTCCCATTTCAGAGGATAGGCGCTGATCGGGAACCCGACAGCACCGACCTGCGCCAAATTGCCGAGCTGTGCGCCAGTACGCAATGGCCAAATTCGTAAGCAAATACCAATAACGGCACGAATCTGCTTGGGTCACCGCTGGCGCTGGCCTAGGATCAGACCATCGTTTCAGGATGTTTTGTCATGCCGTTGCTGTCTGCTGCCACCGCTGTTTCCCCTGCCCGCCACCGGCATCGACTCGCTGCCGGTCTGCTGTGGTTGCTGGCCTTGCCGGCCGCGGCGGTGGAAACGGTCGCGTTCCGCCACCTCGACAGCCGGGCCGGCCTGCCACAGAACTCGGTCACCAGCATCGTCCAGGACCGCGAAGGCTATGTCTGGCTCGGCACCCATGACGGCCTGCAACGCTACGACGGCTATCAATTCCGCAGTTACCGCAGTGACCCGCGAGTCGCTGACTCGCTGACCGACAACATGGTGCTGGCGCTGCTGGAAGACCGCGACGGCCAGCTCTGGGTCGGCACCCAGAACGGTCTGAACCGGTTCAGCGCCGATCGCCAGCAATTGATTCGCTATCTGCCATCGGATCAGCCGGGCAGCATCGGCCATCGGCTGATCAACAGCCTCTATCGCGATCCGCAGCACCGGCTGTGGATTGGCTCGCCGCGCGGCGTTGATTTGTATCAGCCAGACAGCGACAGCTTCGTCCACTACCAGCACAACCCGCTCGATCGCGACAGCATTCCGTCCGGCTTCGTCAATGCGTTTGCGTCGGCACCGGACGGCAAACTCTGGATCGGCGCCAATACGCTTGCCCTGCTCGACCCGGGTGATGACAGCGTTCAGCATTTTCCACTGACCAGTCGCAGCGGTCCGGTGCCGCAACAGATCACTGCGCTGTGGAGCGACGCCGACGGCGGCCTCTGGGCCGGCACCATGGCGAATGGCTTGTTTTATCTGGCACCGAACAGCAAACAGTTCCGCCACTTCCGCTATGACCCACACGAGCCGATGAGCCTGCCGAGCAATGCCGTGCGCGAATTGCTGCGCGATCGCGGTGGCCGTTTGTGGATAGGCACCGAAGGCGGCGGGCTGGCGCGGCTGCTGCCGGACGGCTCCGGCTTTGAGGTGTTTCGTCGCAACAGCGCCGATCCGCACAGCATCAGCTTTGATGAAATCGACGCCCTGCACGAAGACCGCACCGGCCTGCTCTGGATTGGCACGCTCGGTGGCGGCGTCAACACCACGCACCCGGAACGCAGTGCCATTGGCCGCATCATCCACTCGCCGTATCAACCGAACTCACTGGCCGACCCGTTCGTCTGGCAATTGCAGCGCGATGCCGACGACAAACTCTGGGCCGCAACGCTGTCCGGCCTTGACCACATCGATCCGCGCACCGGCGAAGTGGTGCATTACGTCAACTTCAGTGATCGCGACGGCAGTGTGTTTCCACCGCGCATTCAGGCGATCAGCGTCGATCGGCAACGCCGGCTTTGGCTTGGCAGCACCACCGGCGAATTGGCGGTGTTTGACCCGGCCACCTTCCGCACCGAAATCATCAGCCATCCGGCCATGAGTCGCGGCAAGCTCAGCAGCTACCGGATTTTTCTGATCGACGAGGACAGCAAAGGCCGGATCTGGGTCGGTGCTGGTGAAGGTGTCATTGAGATAGATCCGGATCGGCTGGAAGTGCTGCGCAGTTTTCCGGTCAATGAAGAAGGTTTTCCGCGCGCGCTGGTGCGGGTGATGAAGGAGGTCGACGGCCAGCTGTTTTTCGGCACACAAGGCGCCGGCTTGCAGCGCCTTGATTACGACACCCGCGCGGTGCGCAGTTTCGTGCATCGCGACGAGGACCCGACCAGCCTGTCGAATGATGTCGTGCGCGCGCTTTATCTGGAGCCAAATGGCGATCTGTGGATCGGCACCCAGAACGGTTTGAATCGCTGGCGCGCCAGTGATCGCCGCGCCGGTGTCGAACGCTTTGATTCCTGGTTTGTTGCCGATGGTTTGCCGAACAGCGTGATCTACGCCATTCAGCCGGACAACCAAGGCAAACTCTGGCTCAGCACCAATGCCGGTCTGGCCGAATTTGATCCAGTCAGCAACCAGTTCCGCCGCTTTGATCAGAGCGACGGCCTGCCCGGCAATGAATTCAACAGCCTCGCCGCCGTCAAGACCAGCGACGGCCGACTCTGGTTTGGCGGCACCACCGGCATTGGCGTGGTTGATCCACGCGCGCTGCGCAGCACCACCAGCGCCGTTGGCACGTTGATCACCAGTTTTGACGTACGCAATCCGGATGACAGTGCGCTGCAGCTTGATGCCGGCGAGTGGCAACTGTCGGCCAACCAGAACGATGTCCATCTGCGCTTTACCGCGCTTGATTACCGCGATCCGCACAAGAACCAGTTTGTCTGGCGGCTGAGCGGTTTACAGAACGACTGGGTCAGCAATGGCAACCGCAATGAATTGCGACTGACCAATCTCGACCCCGGCCATTATGTGTTCGAGGTGCGCAACGCCAATGCCGATGGCATCTGGAGCACCAGTCCGGCCCAGCTGCGCTTTTTTATTCAGGCGCCGTGGTTTGCCCGCTGGTACAGCTACGTTGGCTATGCCGGACTGCTGCTGCTGGCCGGTTGGTGGCTGTGGCACAGCCATCGCCGCAAAGTGGAAGCGCAGCAGCGCATCAACGATCAGCTGCGTCGCATCGATCAGCTGAAGGACGAATTCCTCGCCAACACCTCGCACGAATTGCGCACGCCACTGAACGGCATCATCGGCGTGGCGGAATCGCTGCGTGATGGCGTCGCCGGCGAGCTCAATGACCGCGCCCGCGATCACTTGGCACTGATCGCCGACAGTGGCCGCCGTCTCGCGCATCTGGTCAACGAAATTCTCGATTTCAAAAAGCTGTCACACGGCAGCGTCGCGCTCGAACGGGCACCGACCGATTTGCAATCGTCGGTGGCCGTGGTGCTGGCTTTGTCGCGGCCGCTTGCTGGCGACAAGGATCTGGCGCTGGTCAATGCCGTACCGGCCGATTTTCCGCCGCTTGATGCCGATGAAAACCGGCTTGAGCAGATCCTGCACAACCTGATCGGCAACGCGATCAAATTTACCGCGCAAGGCCATGTCACGGTGACGGCGCGGGTTGTCGATCAGATGGCGGAAATTCAGGTCGCTGATTCCGGCATTGGTATCGCGGCCGATCAGATCGAACGCATTTTCCTGCCCTTCGAGCAGGTCGCCGAAGCCAACACCCGTCGTCATGGCGGCACCGGTCTTGGCCTTGCCGTGGTGAAGAAGCTGGTCGATTTGCACGGTGGCACGGTCACCGTGCACTCGCAGGAAGGCAGTGGCTCGCAGTTCACCTTTACCCTGCCGCTGGCGGTAGCGGGCACACAGGTCAAGAAAGCACGGACCGAAGCGCCGGCGCCGGGCAAATTGCTGCCGCTGCGCAAGCCGACACCGGTGCCAATGCTCGGCAATGCCGCGACCATTCTGGTCGCCGATGACGAACCGCTGAATTGCCAGGTGGTCGCCGACTGTCTGGCGATGCAAGGCTACAACGTGGTCACGGTCGGTGATGGCCAAGCGGCTATCGATGCGCTCGCCGAACAGAATTTCAGCTTGCTGATCCTCGACGTGATGATGCCAAAGCTGTCCGGTTTCGACGTCGCCCGGCGCGTCCGGGAAACCTTCAGCCAACAGGAATTGCCGATCCTGATGTTGTCAGCGCGCAACCGGCCAGAAGATGTCGCCACCGGCCTCGCTGCCGGCGCCAACGATTACATCGGCAAACCGGTCGAGCGCAGCGAATTGGTGGCGCGGGTGAAAAACCTGCTTGCTTTGCACGAGATCAACGCCGCCCGCCGCGAACGCGAACAGGCGCGTGTGGTACAGGAAACGGTCAACCGGCTGGCGCGTTACTTCCCGCCGCCGCTGGTGCAAAAACTGCTGGCCGACCCGGATGCAAAGCAATTGCAGGCCGAACGCCGGCGCCTGACCGTGCTGTTTGCCGATCTGGTCGAATTCACCGCGCTGACCGACCGCTTTGAACCGGAAATCATCACCGAGTTGCTGAACCAATTCCTCGGTGGCATGGGCGCGCTGGTCGAAAAATTCGGCGGCACCTTGAATGAGCTGCTCGGCGACGGTTTGGTGGTGCTGTTCGGTGCGCCGGAGTTGATGGACAAGGAAGTGCAGGCGGAACGGGCGGTGGCGCTGGCGGTGGCGATGCAGCGCGAGATGCTGCGCTTGCAGAAGAGCTGGCTCGATGCCGGCATCGACCACAACATCAATCTGCGCATCGGCATCCATCAGGATTTCGCGACCGTCGGCAATTTCGGTTCCGGTCAAGTGCTGGCTTATCGGGCGGTCGGCAGCGGCGTCAATCTTGCTGCCCGGTTGCAGCAACATTGCACGCCGGGTCGGCTGCTGGTCAGCTACCCGGTCTATGCGCTGACCCGTGAGCGGTATCCGTTTGAGCCGCTGCAGGAGATCGTGGTCAAGGGCTTTGGCCACGGCCATCGGGTCTGCGAACTGCAACCGGAAAAAGTGGCCGAGAGCCGGCTGAAA
>CAMLKQ010000148.1 GCA_946480585.1 uncultured Kangiella sp. | reverse complement strand
CGGTTTGTCTGCGTTGAAACCGCGATCGCCAATGATCACGCGGTGATTCTGGCGCCCGGCATGCAGTACGCCATCGGTTTCACGCTGACGGCACGAACGGAATCCTGACATGGACGCTCGCCAATTTTGCCGGCAGGACGTCGCACCGCCGCACAGTGATCTCGCCTGCGCCCTCAAGGGCCTTGATGCCGATACCGAACTCGCGCTGCTTGGCTGCTTCGCGTTTCACCAGCGCGTCTGCGATATTCCGCATCGCGCCAGCGAGCGACAGCTGGCGGAAACGCAGCTGCAATGGTGGCGCACGCAGCTGACCGCCGATGCGCACAGTACCCATCCGAGTCTGCAAGCGATGGCATCGCTGCGCGCCCGCACGCCGGCGATCACGCCGCTGCTGAGCGCGCTGCTCGACACCGTCGAGCAGGACATCGATTTTGCCGGCTTTGCCGAACAGGCCGAGCTCGATGGTTTCCTGCAGCAGCGCGGCGAACTGTTGCTGCAACTGCTCGGTTATGCACTAAACGTGGCGTTGACCAGTGACACGGCCAAGGCCATCGGCGGTTTTCTCGAATACGGTCAGCTGGTGCAGGATTTTGCCCGGCACGCCAGCGCCCACGTGGTTTATTTGCCGTATCAACAACTGGGCGCGCATGGTCTGAGTGCTGATCAGCTCTGTCAGCCGGGTGAGATCGATCTGCGCGCCGTATTCGCTGCCCAGACCGCGCACCAGCGCGCGCTGCTGCGCGAAGGTTTGCAGCGACTGGATCGCAGTCAGGCCAAGCAACTGGCCCCCGTTTTGATTCTGCTGGCCTTGCGCAGCCGCTGGCTCGCCGCGACCGAAGCCGATGGCTACGCCTTGCAGCGCTACCGGCTGCAACTCGGCGGCTGGCAACGCTGGCAGACCCGCCTCATTACCCAACTGAAACTGGCGACCGGCTCGTTTGCCGGCTAACGTCGATTGAAACCCGCACGCGCAGGAACCGCTCATGGATCACAAGCACTACCAACCCGCCGCTGACGTCTTGAAAGACCGCGTCATCCTGATCACCGGCGCCGGTGATGGCATCGGCAAGACCGTTGCACTCGGCTGTGCCAAACACGGCGCCACCGTCATCCTGCTCGGCCGCCAGCAGAAAAAACTGGAAGCGGTGTATGACGCGATCGTCGCCGCTGGCGGCGCACAACCGGCGATCGTGCCGATGAACCTGTTGACCGTCACGCCGGACGACACCGTCGGTCTCGCGCAAACGCTGCAGCAGGAATTCGGCCGGCTCGATGGTTTGCTGCACAACGCCGCCGTGCTCGGCGAGCGCGCGCCGATCGAGCACTACGCGCCGAACGTCTGGCTGGAAGTGATGCAAATCAACGTCAACGCAGCCTTCCTGCTGACCCAGAGCCTGATGCCGCTGTTGAAAGCCTCCAGCGACGCCTCGGTGCTATTCACCAGCAGCGGCGTGGGCCGCAAGGGCCGGGCGTTCTGGGGTGCCTATGCGGTATCAAAATTCGCTACCGAAGGCATGATGCAGGTGCTGGCCGACGAGCTCGACGAAAACTCGAATATCCGGGTCAACTGCATCAATCCGGGCGGCACCCGCACCAAGATGCGTGCTGCCGCGTTCCCGGCCGAGGACACCAGCAAGCTGAAGACACCGGACGACATCCTGCCGACCTATCTGTGGTTGCTCGGGCCGGACAGTCGTGAGGTACACGGTCAATCTGTTGACGCGCAATAGGTCAATTTGTACGACAGTTTTGTGCCAAATTCCCGGCTTTTTCCTGCAACCGGCAGCCCTTTGGCTGCCGGTTTGCTGTCAAAACCCTGACCCACATCAAAGTTCACACATCCAATCGCTAATAAATCATTGATTTATAAGGCGCCAATTTTTATTCTGCGCGCTGGCACGGTTCTCGCTAACACCGTTTGTGACAGCGAACCGGGCAACGCCACGCTGTCCCCAGCTTGTCAGGTCGTTGCCGTGCTTCGGAGTGATAGCGATGTCCAGCCCCATCTCGCGCAAAGTCATTGGCCTGCCAGCCGCGGCGCATTTCCGGCAACTGCCGGCGGCGGTCGAGCGGCTGGAAGATCTGTGCACCCGGCTGGCGCGCGAACTGCCCCGCAGCCTGGAGCTGGCTGAGGTACTGAGCTGCTACCTCGACAATCTGACCAAGCTGGTCAGCGTCGATGAGCTGAGTTTTTCGGTGCAGGGCGAAACCCAGTTCAAACAGGGTCTCGCCGGCCGCCATCAGGCCCAGTACACGCTCGAAATCGGCCAGCAGACGCTGGGCGATCTGCGGTTGTCGCGGCAACAGCCGTTTGCCGATGCCGAACTGCTGATCATCGAAACCAGCCTGTCGCTGCTCGGTTATCCGCTGCGCAATGCCCTGCTCTACCGCGATGCGCTGCGCGCCGCCCGTCAGGATGCCTTGACCGGCGTCGGCAACCGCGCCGCGCTGGAACAGACGCTGGCCACCGAGCTGGGCCTTTCCCAGCGCCATGGAGGCCCGTTCAGCCTGCTGCTGATCGACATCGATCATTTCAAAACCATCAACGACCGGTTCGGTCACGCTGCCGGCGATGAAGCGTTGCGGGTGGTGGCCAAGCGCTTGACCGAGCTGACCCGCAGTTCCGATGCCGTGTTCCGGTACGGCGGTGAAGAGTTCGTGATCCTGTTGCGCAACACCGATGTGAAGTCCGCCGCAATTCTGGCCGAACGACTGCGCGCCGCCATTGAATGTGCTCCAGTTCGCTGCAATGACAATGTCATCAATGTGACCATCAGCTCGGGCCTGACCGGTTACCAGCGCAATGCCAGCAGCGAGCAGCTGCTCGATCTGGCCGATCGCGCGCTGTATCGTGCCAAAGATGAAGGACGTAACCGGGTACACGTGGCCGCGTAACGAAAGGATTTGCCTGCCGGCAAATCCGGGAGGCAATGATGTCGAATCTGCGCAACATGCTGGAAATGGCGCTCAGCGCTGGCCACAACGCGCTGGATCTGCATTGTGACAACACCGCGCTGCTGCGCGACGAACTGCTCCGCTACAACGATTTCACCTCGCGCGCTTGTTATGTCTGGGAGCCGGGCCGTGGCCTGTCCCGCATCGACATGCCGCATATCGTGGTGCCGAACACCGCCGGTTTCGAGCAAGCGCTGCAGCACATCGTCAGCCGTCCGCATTTCGCGGTCTACCTGTTCGAAAACCTGCGCGACGAATTCAAGATTGTTTCGACTTGGGCGCTGCTGCGCCGTCTGGTTGCCGACCGCAGCCCGCAGCGCAAGCTGCTGGTGTTCGGTGGCCAGGGTCTGAATGTGCCGGATCACATGAAAGGTCTGTTTGTTGAAACCCAGCTGCGTATCAACAACCAGACCGGTCAACAGTTCCGGGTCGCTTGAGCCCCCCACGTAACCCTCGCCACACCAACCGGCGGGAACTTGAATCCCGCCGATTCGGTCTTATCTCCACGATCGCTGGACGGCGGCAAGGTACCGCTTGGCCGCAACCGGCAAGGTCGTGCGTCATGCAAACGTCATGACGCTGGACTATAGTGAAATCACCGACGTCTCAACGTCGAACACCTTTGAAGGAAATATGATCTCCCATCGTTTGTTGAACATTCTGCAAAAACGCCAGCAACACCACTCTGACGCGCTGTCACTGCGTCGCAAGCGCGAAGCTGCTGGCACGGACCAGCCAACCGCCCCGGCCGCTAGCAAGCTGGGCAAATAAAAAAAGCGAGTCGGTGACTCGCTTTTTTGTTGCCGCTGCTTTCATGCGGCCACGATTTCTGATCAGAATTTCGAAAAATCTGGCGCCCGCTTTTCCAGAAACGCCTTGAACGCCTCTTTGGCTTCCGGGCTTTGCAGGCGCTCGCGAAACTCGGCCGCTTCCACCAACAAAGTATCAGACACCGCGCCGCGCAAATGCCGCTTCAGCAGGGCTTTGCTGGCACGCAACGCTGCCGGCGGTTTGGCCGCCAGCTTGCGCGCGGCCTGTTCGGCGGTTGCCAGCGCCTCACCGACACCGGTCATGCCGGTGATGATGCCGCAGTCTTTCGCGGTATCGGCACTGAACGGTTCCCCCAGCAGCAACAATTCAGCGGCACGGGCGTGGCCGCACAGTTGCGGCAGCAACAAACTCGACGCCGCTTCCGGCACCAGCCCGAGATTGACAAACGGCAAGCTGAATTTGGCATCGCGCGCGGCATAGCTCAGATCGCAATGCAGCAGCAGCGTGGTGCCAATGCCAACAGCGACACCTTCAACTGCAGCCACCAAGGGCTTGTGCGCACTCGCCACCGCAAACAGGAACTTGATCACCGGGCTGTCAGCATCAATCGGCGGCTGGTTGAGAAAATCGGCCAGATCGTTGCCGGCGGAGAAATGCCCGCCTTCACCGCGAAACAGGATCACCCGCACATTGGCATCGTGCTCGGCCTCGGCCAGATACGAGGTCAGTTGCAGGTACATCGGCGTGGTCAGCGCGTTGCGCTTGTCCGGCCGGTTGATCACCAGATGGGCAATCCGGTCGCGAACCTCGTAGTGAATGCTGCCAGTCATCATCGTTTTCCTGTCTGTCGTAAGGTTACCGCTGTCGGCATCCGCGAGGCGCGTGTGCGCGCTCAGTTGCCGCGCTGCTCGGCCTTGATTTTGTTCAGCAAGTAATCGCTGCCGGAGCCGAAATCGGTCGGCGCGTTTGCTGCCAGCCAAGCCCACGTTGCATACACTGCGGTGCTCTGGTTGATGCGTGCCGGCTCGATTTTGTCGAAAGTGTCGTTGGCCGTGTGGTGCAGATCAAAGTAATCCAGACCGTCGAGCGCCAATCCGAACGCGGCGGTACCAGACATGATCAGCGCGCGCAGATCCGGACCGGCGAATGCGTCATTGCCGCCCGGCTCGACGCCCAAGGGGGCCAGCACCTGATGCATTTGTTTGACCAAGGGCAGCGCCTCCGGTTTGACCCGCGAGTGCAGCTGATACACCGGCCCTTGACCAAAATCGGCTTCGGCCGCGGCCTGAATTTTTTTGATCTCTTTGGCATGTGCATCGCGGTACTGATTGCCGCCGTACAAACCCTGCTCTTCGTTGGCAAACAACACCACCCGAATGCTGCGTTTCGGCTTCAGGCCGTGGCGATTGAGAAACTCCGCTGCCGCCATCGTGATGGCGCAGCCGGCGCCATCATCGACCGCGCCCGTGCCCAGATCCCAAGAATCGAGGTGACCGCCGATCAGCACGTATTCGTTCGGCCGCTCGGTGCCGGTGATTTCGCCAATCACGTTGTACGACGTGAACATCGGGCCTGGCTGGGCGCCGATATCGAGCTTGATGGTGACCGGCTTGCCGCGCTTGAGCATGTTAGCCAGCAGATCGGCATCCGGTACCGACAGCGCCGCTGCCGGGATTTTGTTGACGCTGGCGTCGTAGCGCATGGTGCCGGTGTGAGCGAGCCGGTCAGAGTCGGTGCCAATCGAGCGGATCACCAGCGCCACCGCACCTTTCTTGGCCGCTTCGACCGCGCCGTTGCTGCGAGCGCCAACCGCCGGGCCGTAATCACGGCCATCGCGGTGGGCATCCATGTGACGGTTGATGAAGGCGATTTTGCCGCTGACCCGTTCGGCCGGCGCGGCTTTCAGCGCGTCCAGGCTGTCGAAGCCGACGATTTCCGCTTGCAGGCCACCGGCCGGCGTCGCCACGGAACCGCCCAGCGCGGTGATCACCAGCGGCTGCGGAAACGGCGCCAACACCTCGGCACGCTCGACACCACGTTGCCAGGTCGGGAAGGTCACCGGCTCTTTCCAGACCTTGTCGAAGCCGAGCTCCTTGAACTTGGCTTCGGCCCAGGCGAC
>CAMLKQ010000147.1 GCA_946480585.1 uncultured Kangiella sp. | reverse complement strand
CGTCGAGCGGACACCGCCGGCCAGTGGCGAGCCGACCCCGTAACCGCATCACCTGCCCCAACCGCCCGACCGGGTTTGACGCCCGGTCGGGTTTCTTCGTCGGCAATCGCAGCAGAGTTTGATCTGACACCGGGCAAATCCGCCGGGCTGAGCCAGAATCAATGGGTGCCGTCGGAGATTGTGTATGTCTGCTGTCAACCAACCGCTGCCGCCCATCATTCAAAACCTCGACGCGCTGCGCGCCTATCTCGAACGCTATCGCAGCAGCAGCCGCTGGCGGCTCGGCGACTATCTTGTTGCCAGCGGTCAGCTGGTGCGCGACGAAGTGGAGCTCGCCGCCAGCGAACAGCAACGCCACCCCGGTGACAAACTCGGCGAGATCCTGATTCGGCGCAAGCAGCTCGACAGCGATAGCCTGAAGCTCGCGCTGTACACCTTGATGGGCGTGCCGAGCATCGATCTCGACCACATTCCGTTGCAACCGGTCGCCATTCAGCGGCTGCCCGCGCCTCTCGCTCGTCGACTCGAACTGCTGCCGATCTGCACCGACAACGGCGCACTGGTGGTCGCCTGCCACCATCTGCCGTCGCCGGAAGAAATTGCCGAAGTGGAATTTGCCGCGCGCAGCAGCGTGCACTTTGTGCTCGCCGCGGCCGGACCGTTGCGCGAGGCGCTGTTTCGCCATTACGAAGTGGCGCTGGAACCCGACAGTCACAGCCTGCAGACCAGCGACACCAGCGCGACGCCGAGTCTGTCACTGGAAGAAGAACGGCTCGCCAACCGGCCACCGATCATTCGCTTGGTCAACTCGATTTTGCAGGACGCGATTGATCAACGTGCCTCCGACATTCACCTGCGGCCGGAACGCGACAGTGTGGATCTGACTTACCGCATCGACGGTTCGCTGGTGCCGGTGCAACAACTGAAGCGCAATCTGCTGTCGGCGCTGGTCAGCCGCTTGAAAGTGCTGGCCAAACTCAACATCGCCGAACACCGCATTCCGCAGGACGGCCACATCCAGGTGCAGTACCAGCAGCAGTCGATTGATTTCCGGCTGTCGATCATTCCGACCGTCTGGGGTGAGAGTGTCGTGCTGCGCGTGCTGAACAAGCAGCGTGGTTTGCGTGCGTTGCATGCCATCGGGCTTGATGCCGGTGACTTTGACACCCTGCAAAACCTGCTCGCGCGCGGCAGCGGCATTTTGCTGGTGACCGGCCCGACCGGCTCCGGCAAAACCACCACGCTGTACGCCGCCTTGCAGGAAGTCAGCAAACGCGCGCTGAACATCATCACGGTCGAAGACCCGGTCGAGTACGAACTGCCGGGCATGCGCCAGATCCAGCTTCTCGATGCCATCGGCTTTGGTTTTCCACGCACGCTGCGCCACATCCTGCGCCACGATCCGGATGTGATCATGATTGGTGAAATGCGCGACGAAGAAACCTGCCGCATCGCGCTCGAAGCGGCGCTGACCGGTCATCTGGTGCTGTCAACGCTGCACACCAATGACGCGCCCGGTGCGATCGTGCGCTTGAAAGAAATGGGCATGTCGCCGTATCTGATCCGTTCGTCGATCATCGGTGTGCTGGCGCAGCGGCTGGTGCGCACCAACTGCCCGCATTGCCGGCAACCGGAACTGATTAACCCGGCGCTGCGCGAAACGCTCGGCTTGCGCAGCAACGAAGTGTTCTACGCCGGGGTCGGCTGCAGCCATTGCCGACACACCGGCTTCGCCGGCCGGCGCGCCATCTACGAACTGTTTGAAATCACCGAGGCCGTGCAAACCAAGCTGAACAAGGTGTTGTCGGCAACCGAACTGCGCGCGATGGCACTCGAAGCCGGCATGCGGCCGATGTTCCAGCACGGCATGCAATTCTGCCGCAGTGGCGAGCTGTCGCTACTGGAGTTGTACGGCGCTTGTTACTGAACCTGACCAAAAAGCCGTTGCGACGACAACGGCTTTGCACTGACTAGAATTGGAAATAAATAAACGCCGGCGCATCAAGAGTAAAGCCAACCACCAGCAACAGCAGCAGCGCATAGGTCGCTGCCTGCACCAGCCGTGGTGCCCGTCGCGGCCACTGCTGTAGCACCAGCTCGGTTTGCTTGTCTTTCGGGAATACATGCAGCGCAAACGCCAGCGCCAGCAGCCCGTACACGTAATGATGCAGCACGCTGCCGCCGGTGAATGTGAGCAAGCCGCTGGTGTAGGCGACGAACTGCTCCCAGCTGGATACCCGGAACAGCAACCAGCCAAAACACACCAAATGGAAACAGACAAACCGGTTCCACCAGGTTCGCCAACCCGGCTGTGTGGTCGCATGCCGATCGGATTGCCGTGACAACGCCAACAGCACGCCATGCCAGGCGCCCCACAGGACAAAATTCAGCGCGGCGCCGTGCCAGAGCCCGCCGAGCAGCATCGTGATCAGCAGATTGCGCATGGTCTTGCGTTCACCGCCGCGATTGCCGCCGAGGCTGATATAGAGATAGTCCTTCAGCCAGGTCGACAGCGAGATGTGCCAGCGGGTCCAGAAATCCCGAATGTTCTGCGCCAGATACGGCCGGTTGAAGTTGGCCGGCAACCAGAAGCCCATCATCGCGGCACAGCCGATGGCCATGTCGGAGTAGCCGGAGAAATCGCAGTAGATCTGGAAGGCATAGGCGTACAGCGCAATCAACAAATCGACACTGGAATACGCCGACGGGTCGGCGAACACCGCATCGACTGCCAGCACAGCCAGCATGTCGGCGATGATCACCTTCTTGAACAGACCGACAAACAGCAGCGCAAGGCCACGATCAAACATGTCCCGGCTGACGCTGATCGGCTTGCGCAGCTGCGGCAGGAAATCGGCGGCGCGAACAATCGGGCCGGCCACCAGCTGCGGGAAGAACGACACAAACAGCGCGAACTTGGTGAAGTTCGCTTCAGCGGGAATGTGCTTGCGGTAAACGTCGATGGTGTAGGACAGGCTCTGGAAGGTGTAGAACGAAATGCCGACCGGTAGCAGCCATTCGCTGCGCGGTAGCTGCACGTCCCAGCCGAACAGCGTCACCACGCTGGCCGACATGTCCATGATGAAGTTGAAGTACTTGAACAGCGCCAGCACACCGAGATTGAGCACCAGTGAGGTGATCAGCAAATGCTTGCGCCGGCGCGGGTCGTCGGTGCGCGACATGGCAAGGCCGAGGAAATAATCGACCAGCGTCGACAAGGCGAGCAAGCCGGCGTATTCCCAATACCAGGCCATGTAAAACAGATAGCTGATCACCAGCAATAGCAGATCGCGCCAGCGCTCTTTCTGCATCACCGCGCTGAGCAGCACCAGTGTCAACGGAAAGAACAGGGCAAATTCCAGCGTATTGAAATTCATGGCGTTGCCCCGGTGTGAACGCTGGCCAGCGGTGCACGTTGCGACCACAGCGGCTGCAAGCCGGCGGCAAGGGTGGCGGCAACGCGCTGATGACCGAGTTTGCTGAAATGCGAGAAGTCGCGGAACACCGCGGCATCGCCGGCAACGACGGCCGCCACATCGAGCAAGGGCACCTGTTCGGCGGCCGCAACGGCACGGATTTCCTGATTCAGCTGATCAATGCTGACCAACCAGCCGCGTCGCGACAGGAACGGGTTATAGCGAAGCTGCGAGCGAAACAACTCGTCGTCAAACGCGGCGTATTGATCGCTGGTGTAACGCGCCGCAAACGTGCTCAACACCGGCTGTGCCCCGAGCGCGCGTGTCGTGGCGAAAAATTGCCGCAAGCGTTGCCGGAAGATCGCCAGCGCCGGCGCGGGCAGGCCGTCTTCCAGTTGTTTGGCGGCCATCAGCCGCGTGCGCACGCCCTGGCTCAGGTGAGCAAACAAGGTGGTGGCTTCGAGCACCTGCTGAATCGGATCGAGGGTGCCGCGGTGCCACGCGCCGGGCGCTTCGCCGCTGCTCGTCGGCACCGGCGCAAAGCTCAGCTTGCTGAGATCCTGAATCTCGATACTGCCTTGATAGAGCAGCACGATGTCCGGCCGATAAATCGGGCCGTAGTGCGCCAACACGGCAAGATTGCCCTCGATGCCGGTGCCGGCTTCGCTGCCGTTGATGACATCACAGCGCTGACCGGTTTGTTGCATCTGATGGCAGGTCAGGGTCGGGAAAATTGCATCGACTGGCAGATAGCTGTCTTCGGCGTGCGACGCGCCGGCGATCCAGAGCCGGGTGACGCCCGCTGATTTTTCGGCGGCCACCGGCGGACTGCGAAAGGGATAGTCATCGGCGTGCTGGCCGGTCTGGCCGCTGCCGAGCAGCAAGGTGTCGAAACCACGCTGATGGGCACGCCATTCCAGCGCCAGTTCGAGCAGCAACAGCAACAAGGCCATTAACAACAGGGTGCCGCAATGGGCTAATGGCCGGCGAGAAAAGGGGATTCCTTCCATATCCGGCGAACCTGCATATCCGTGCAAGTGCGGCGAGTATAGCGCCGCGCCGTCAGCAGATTTGTTACCGATATGGCATAAGCGCGAACTATTTTGTAGCGCTCTGTAGCATCCAGTCGACCGCCGCGGCCGCATGCAAGGCGGTGGAATCGAATTGCGGCATGGCGGCGTCGGACGGTTGAATCAGCAGGGTGATCTCGGTGCAGCCGAGAATGACAGCATCGGCACCGTCGGCCTGATGCCGGGCAATGATGTCGAGGTAACGCTGTTTCGAGGCCGGCAGCATCTGGCCGCGGCACAGTTCCTGGTAAATGATCCGGTGAATGTCATCGCGCTCGGCGGCATCGGGAATCCGCAACTCGATGCCGAAGCGCTGCATGCGTTCGCGATAAAACGCCTGCTCCATCGTGAACCGGGTCGCCAGCAACAGCACCTGCCGGCACGGCGTCTGCAGAATGGCTTGAGCGGTCGCATCGACAATATGCAGCAGCGGGATCGATACCGCCGCCGTGAGGTGATCGGCCACCTTGTGCATGGTGTTGGTGCAGAGCACGAGCGCCTCGGCGCCGGCACGCTGCAGCGCTTGCGCGGCTTCCGCGAGCAAGCGGCCGGCGCCATCCCAGTCGCCATCGCGCTGGCGCTGCTCGATCTCGGCAAAATCGACGCTGTAAAGCAGGCAACGGGCTGAATGCAAACCACCGAGCCGGTCGCGCACCTGCTCGTTCAACAAGCGGTAATAAATCGCGCTCGATTCCCAGCTCATGCCGCCGATGAGACCAATGGTGCGCATGTTGCCTCCGAGTGGATGTTTGCGAAAAACCTCGCTGGCGTTACCTGTTGAGATTCGCGTTTGTGGGAGCGGCCTTGGCCGCGATGCTGTCCAACCACCGCGCGATCGCCATCGCGGCCAAGGCCGCTCCCACAACCAAACTCAGCTGAGTTCGGCAAACGTCGGCAAGTCTTGCACGCGGGCCACATCAGCCGGCAACTTCGCCGCGCTACGCTGGCCCTTGCCGGTGAGCACCAGCACGAAATCACAACCGAAGGCCTGCGCGCAGTCGTAATCGGACTTGCTGTCGCCAATGAACAGCATGTCGCTCGGCGGCAGCTTGTGATCACGGGCGATCTGTTCGAGCAATCCAGTATTCGGTTTGCGGCAGTTGCAGCCGTCGTCCGGATGATGCGGGCACAGGTAAATACCGTCGACCGCAGCGCCGTGTTCGGCGAGCAGGCGATTGAATTTGGCATGCATCGCGTGCAGCTCGGTCAGCGTGTAGTACCCGCGGCCGACACCGGATTGATTGGTCGCAACGCAGACGAGGTGACCGTGTTGCTTGATTGTCGCAATCGCGGCAATCGCATTCGGCACCGGAATCCACTCATCAACCGACTTGATGTACTCATCCGAGTCTTCGTTGATGAC
>CAMLKQ010000146.1 GCA_946480585.1 uncultured Kangiella sp. | reverse complement strand
GCGGCGCTCCACGGCTCCGGGCCGAGCGAACGCAGGAAGGTGGCCGGGTGGAAGGTGCCGGCGCCCACTTCCATGTCCAGCGGCTGCAGGATCACGCAGCCTTGTTCGGCCCAATATTGTTGCAGGGTCAGGATCAGGCCCTGAAAGGTGCGGGTGTTGTCGTTGCCTATGGCCACAGCGCTCATCCGGGAGTCGTTCAACAAAAGAGCGGCATTATAGCGGCCAAGCCGGCCGGTTCAGCCGCCCGGCGCTGAAGCTTTTTGCTGCTGACAGGCTGGTGTCAGCGGCACCGGCATAGACTGGCGCCACCTTCCTTGCCACGGACTGCCGCCATGACCGCCCAGCCTGCCACCACGTCGCCTTTTTCCGCCTTGATGACCGCCGCCTATCCGATTGCCGCCGAGCGTTTGACCGAAGCCCGCGACTGGTACAGCCGCCTGCTCGGCAGCGAACCGTACTTCGATCAGCCGTTCTATGTCGGCTTCAATGTCGCCGGTTACGAGCTCGGCTTGGTGCCGAAAGCCGACGGCGAAGCGCCGACCCAGACCACCGGCGCTGTGCCGTTCTGGGGCACGCCGGATGCCAATGCCGTGTATCAGCGTCTGCTCAGTCTCGGCGCTGACAGCATCGAAGCGCCGCACGATGTCGGCGACGGCATCGTTGTCGCCCAAGTGCGTGACCCGTTCGGCAACTTGTTCGGCGTCATTCAGAACCCGCACTTTCCCAATACCGGAGGCTGAGCCATGGACACGCTCGAAGGCGGTTGTCAGTGCGGCGCCGTGCGTTATCAGCTGCGCGGCGAACCGATGCTGGTCGCGGTCTGTCACTGCACGATGTGCCGTCGCGCCAATGCTGCGCCGTCGGTGGCGTGGGCGATGTTTGCACAAGAGCAGGTGCAGCTGACTGGCGAAGCCAAACGCTATGCCTCATCGACAGAGGCCGAGCGGCATTTTTGCCCACAGTGCGGCAGCCAGATTGCCTTCACCGCCTCGTTCTTGCCGGGCTTGATCGACATCACCGTTGGCAGCCTCGATGATCCGGAAGCGCTGCCGCCGGCCTTGCATTACTGGGGCGAGAAGCAATTGTCGTGGTGCCAGTACGCCGATAAGCTGCCGGTCTTTCCACAATTCCCGCCAATGGAAGGATGAAGCATGGCGCGCGAACGAACCCGCTGCAGCTGGTGCACCAGCGACCCAATCTACATCACTTACCACGATGAGGAATGGGGTACACCGCTGCGCGATGACCGCGCGCTGTTTGAGCTGCTTTGTCTGGAAGGCCAGCAAGCCGGCCTGTCGTGGATTACCGTGCTGAAGAAGCGCGAGCACTATCGCAAGCTGTTTGCCGATTTTGTCCCGGAAAAAGTCGCCCGTTTCTCTGATGACAAGCTTGAGAAAATCCTGCTCGACCCTGGCGTGGTCCGCAACCGGCTGAAGATCTATGGCATCCGCAAAAACGCCTTCGCGATGCTGGCACTGCAAAAAGAGCTCGGCTCGTTCAGCGACTTTCTCTGGCAGTTTGTCGGTGGCAAAACCGTGCGCGGTCACGATGCCGATGCTGCCCCGGTGACTTCGAATTCGGCATCCGATGCCATGTCGAAAGCGCTGAAGAAGCGCGGCTTCACTTTCGTCGGCACCACCATCTGCTACGCCTTCATGCAGGCCAGCGGCATGGTCGATGATCATATGCCGGGCTGCTGGAAGCGTAGCCGGCGCTAAATGCTTTGATGTGCAGATGCACTTTGGCATTCGGCACGCCGGAACGCGGTTTGCTGATTTCCTGGGATACCAACATGACGACAGCTGTTTCTGCTTCCGCGCCGACCGATTTTGATTTCATCATCGGTAACTGGCGGGTCAAACACCGCCGCCTCAACCAGCGCTTGACCGGCTGCACCGAATGGAGCGAATTCGACGGCGAATCCTGCACACGCAAAATACTCGGCGGCTTCGGCAATCTGGAAGACAATGTCATTTCATTGCCCGATGGCAGTTACCGCGCGGCGGCCCTCCGCTCCTTTGATTCTGTGTCCAAACAGTGGTCGATCTGGTGGCTGGATGCTCGCCAGCCCGGACAACTGGATACACCGGTTGTCGGTCAGTTTCACAATGGGATTGGCGTGTTCTATGCCGATGATGTTTTTAACGGTCAGCCGATCCGGATTCGGTTTCTCTGGCGGCCGCAAACGGAAACGGGACCGGTCTGGGAACAAGCCTTTTCGCCTGACGCCGGCGTCAACTGGGAGACCAACTGGGTCATGCAGTTTTTTCGTTTGGGTAACTGATTACGGTTGCGGATTGACTCACGCTGCAGTAGAGAAGAAAAGGGCGCCATCGGCGCCCTTTTCTTTTACAGATTTTCCTGCAGGAATTTCCACATCGCCTTGCGCTGTGACCACACCGGCCAGTCGCCGCGTACACCGTGGCCGTGGCCCGGATACAGTTGCAGCTCGTAGTCCTTGCCGGCTTTGATCAAAGCATCGATCAGCATGATGCTGTTCTGCGGATGGACGTTGTCATCGGCGGTGCCGTGCATGATCAGGATCTTGCCGTTCAGATCCTTGACCGCATTGAGCACGCTGCCTTTGCCATAGCCGTCCGGATTGTTTTTCGGCAGGCCCATGTAGCGCTCGGTGTAGATGCTGTCGTACAGCGACCAGTCGGTGACCGGCGCGCCGACGAAACCGATTTTCCAGGCCTTGCTACGGGTCATCGCATACGCGGTGAAATAGCCGCCGAAACTCCAGCCATTCAGCGCGATGCGATCCATGTCGGCCCAGCCTTGGCTGCGCAACCATTCAATGCCATCGAGCTGGTCCTGCAATTCGAGCTGACCGAATTTGCGGTGAATCGGCCAGGCGCTTTTGACGCCTTTATTGCTGGCACTGCGGTTGTCGAGCACCCAGACCACATAGCCGTTCTGCGCGAGCAAGTGGAACCACAAACGCGAATTCCAGCGGTCGGTCACTTGCGGCGCCATCGGGCCGGCGTACAGATGCTGGAACACCGGATATTTCTTACTAACATCGGGCTTGTTTGTGTCAAAGTCAGGCGGCAACACCAGCATTGCATCGAGCAGCTGGCCGTCACGCGCTTTGATGGTCTGGAATTTCACGTCGCCGAGTTTCAACGCCCGCATCGTGTCCGGCAGGCCGTTGTCATCGACCAGTTTGACTTGCTTGCCGCTGGCGTCGAACAGCGCCTGTTTCGGCGTCTCGTTCAAACTGCTCCAGCTGTCGAGAAAGTGACTGCGCGCCTTGTTCCAGCGGATGCTGTGCGTGCCGCGCGCATCGGTGAGCCGCTGCGGCTTGCCGCCTTTCAGCGACGTGACATAGGCATCATTGCCGAGCGGATTGCGCTCGTTGGCGGTGAAATAGACCTTGCCAGTTGCGTCATCAACACCGAGTACCTCGCGCACATCCCAATCGCCTTTGGTGATGGCATTGCGCAGCTTGTAGCGCTTGTCGTAACGGTAGAGATGACGGTGACCGCTGCGATCCGACTCCCAGACAAAACCGCCATCTTTCAGAAAAGTGGGCAACGGCAGCCGCTCGACCCAGGCCGGGCTCGTTTCACGCACCATCACGGCGCTGTTGCCTTCGGCGTCATAGCGACGCAGATCGAGCCAGGTTTGCTCACGGTTTTGCCACGAGGCGAGCAGCTCGCCGCTTGGCGTCCAGCCCACCTGCACGATCAGCGTTTCCTGTTCGCCATACGGCGATGGCAACCAACGCGTTTCGCCTTGCAGATTGACGACGCCGAGCGTGACGATCGGATTCGGATCACCGGCTTTTGGATAACGGGTCTGGTTCAGTTGCTGCGGCTGGCTGTGATCGCCGGGCAGCGTGAACACCGGCACCTGGCTTTCGTCGAAACTCAAGTAGGCAATTTGACTGGAATTCGGCGCCCACCAGAACGCGCGGAAATCACCGCGACCATACAGCTCTTCCTGATACACCCAATCGTGCCGACCGTTCAGTCGGGTGTCGCTGCCGCCGCGGGTCAGCGCTTGCTCGCGGTTGTCGGCCAGCGTGATGAGATACAGATCATTGCCGCGCAGAAATGCGACTTTCTTGCTGTCCGGTGCCAGCAGCGCTTCGTCTTCGCTGACGGTGGGGCTATCGGTCAGCCGGCGAACGGTTTTCTGATCGCGATCGAGCAACCACAAATCTTTGTTGTGGCTGAACACATACGTCGCCTGCTCCAGTGTCATCTGACCACCGAGCGACTCGGCCAGCGACTCAGCGGCTTTGCTGTCAATGCTAGCGGCTTGCAACCACGCCAACAGATCGGCGTCGACTGCCAGCGGCGTTTTCTGCCAACTGGCGATATCCACGGCGAACAAACGGACCTTGCCGTCCTGAACCTGGGCTTCAATCAACCGGTCTTGCTTGTCCCAGCTAAGTCGCGTCAGCGGTTTCGGTTCAAAATTCAGTTTCTGTTCCGGGTGGTAGATTTGCTCCAGCGTCAGCTGGGAATCTGCTGCCACGGCGTTACTCAACAGCAACAGCGAACACAGTGCCGCGCCCGCGCCGCCATGATGAAATGCCTTCATGCCTTGTCTCCCGCTACCGGGTCATCGCCCGGCTTGCAATTTTTCTTGGCGACCCGGAGAGTACGGCGTCGCGCGGTGGCTGTCTTGGAAAATTCGGCTGCCAATGCCGTTTCCCGTCTCACACGCAGACGCAACCGAGACATTGGGCGCAGGCGTTGCACGCCGGCGGCGCGATACTGGATGGCCCGCCTGGACAAGGAGAACCGCATGCGGCAGCCGATGAAACCCCGGCTCTGGAGCCATCTGACCGAGAGTCCGCGCGATCGGCTCACCGTGCCGGAGATCCGCGCCAGCGCGCCGGCACCGGTACGCGATTACGCCGAGCTGGTGCAAGCGGTGGCCAAGCTCGCCTTCCACAATCCGGAATACGCGTTGTTCTTTCGCGGTCAGGGCCATGACCATCTGAATTCGCAGCAACAGACCAGCTGTTATCCCACACTCTATCGCGGCGCCAGCAACGGCAAGCTGACCGATCGCGCCCTGCAACAGCGACGTGAACAGCTGGAACAGTTTCAGCACGCGTTGGCGACCGCCTTCAAGCATGAAAAATTGCCCGGCTACGACAAGCTGGAGAAATTTCCCGAGCTCGCCTGGTCGGTGTTGCAGCATTACGAGGTCTGCCCGACACCGCTGCTCGACGTGACCCATTCGCTGCGCGTTGCCGCCTCGTTTGCCACCCGCAGTGGCAAGGATGGCTATGTCTATGTCTACGCACTGCCTCACCCGAGCGGCACCTTGACGTACTCCGCGGAAGAAGAATTGTTGATGGTGCGCTTGCTCGGCATCTGCCCGCCGGACGCCAAGCGGCCGTATTTTCAGGAAGGCTATCTGGTCGGTTCGTTTCCAGTGGTGCGCGAGCGGCGCGGCCCGCATCTGGATGTCGCCCGTCGCTTGATTGGCAAATTCCGCTTGCAGGCGGCGAGTTTCTGGAGCGAGGATTTTCCGCGCATTCCCGATGCCGCGTTGTATCCGGCCAATGACAGCATTCTGCAGTTGTGTGCTGGCTTGTCGGCTGGCCAATAATCAAGTATTGGGGCCGCTTCTACAAAAACGGTTTGACTCACCTTCGGTATTTTCAAAACCGAATTCCGCGGCGAAACAGCATACGACTTCAGATGAAAACCAACGCTTTGTCATACCGGCGGAAGCCGGTATCCATTTTGACTGATGAAACTGGACCCCGGCTTTCGCCGGGGTGACGACAAAATCTCATTATTCAGCTAGAACCGACCGACTGATATTTGGACTCACCCACTATGTTCCCGACCTTGACCACCGCCCGCCTTCGTTTGCGGCCGCCACGTGAAAGCGATATCGATGC
>CAMLKQ010000145.1 GCA_946480585.1 uncultured Kangiella sp. | reverse complement strand
AGGATCAGGATCTCGACGCCGCTCATGCGCAGACTGGAGCCGATTTCAACCAGCGCGTGATCGCGGATGATCGCTTTCGGGCTATAGCCTTTCTCGATGTCCTCGACGATCTGCAGGTTACCGACCCCGATCACCTTGGCTTTGCTGTCGCCTTCAATGATCAGCCGTTCGATATTGGCACAGCTCTGGCAGTTGGCGGCGAGCAGGCCGAACTTGCGGTACTGGCCGATCAAGTCCTTGTAGACATCGAGTGGCGACACCAGCGGAATGCCAATCTGGTTGCGGATGCCATCCAGATCAATCGCACCGCTCAGCGAGTTGCAGTAAATCATGATGGCGTTGGCGCCCGCGCGTTGCAGTTCGCGGATCACTTCCAGGGTGCGGGCGGTCAGTTCGTTGCGGTTCAGTGCCTGCATTTCGGTTTGCTGCTGCGGCGTTTCCGAAATCGATCGGCCAACCGCCTTTATCTGATGCGCGTCGAGATAGTTGACCCCAAAGCGGGTATCGATCGGCGTGCCGGCGATCACCCCGACTACCAGTTTGGATTCAACAACGGAATTGCGGATGAGCGGCATGATGCGGTCCTGTACCGATGCAAATTGCTAATTAATTCGACGGCGTGGCGGTGACCGGCGGCAAACCGACTTTGCGCCGTACAAAATCGAGATAGATGCCATACGGGCGGCCGAGGAAACCGGCGATGAGGCAGGCGGTGCCGGCGGCATGGACAATGCCATCCCAGTCAGCGCCGCTGATCGCCAGAATCGTCACGTACACCGGCAACTGGAATGACAAAAAGATCAGCGTCTCAACGGCGTATTTTTTGATGCCGCTGCTGGCCTCGGTCAGGCCGGTGCGGGCGACAAGGAATTCCCGCCAGAGACCATACGGACGACCGATGATCGAGTTGATCAACAAACCGATCAGCCGCGCCTGCAAATGCGCCTGCCAGCTCATGCCGGCGATCCACAGCTCCAGTGGTGCCGCCACCACATAGGAGAAGGTGTTCATCACAAACACATCGACCCAGAAGGCCTTGAGCCGGTCACGACGACTTGGCTGCACGCTCTCGGCAGCTGCCGCGGATTCGGTTGCGACGGCTGCTTTGGCGATGGCTTCATTGGTGACAGCGTCGTTGGTGATGGCTTCGGCAGCGTTTTGCACGTTGGACGTCCAGACGTATGGGGGCTGAAAATGGCAACGGCCACCGCGAGAGGGTGGCCGTTGACGGCGCGCATTCTACCCGAAGCAGGCCTGGAAGAAATCCTGCCAGTCAAAGAAAAAGGGCGTGCATCAGCACGCCCTTTTTTTTGCGGACCGGAAGCCACTTACTCGGCGGCTTTTTTCGGCAGGAAGCCGCGCTTGCGCATCAGGGCATCGGTCTGCACGTCGCGACCGCGGAACTGACGGAAGGCTTCGGCCTGATCGACAGTGTTGCCGACCGACAGAATGGTCTTGTGGAAACGCTCGGCAACGCCCTTGTCCCAAGCGCCTTTGCCTTCTTCGAAGGCTTCCAGCGCATCGGCGGTCAGCGAGTCCGACCACAGATACGAGTAATAGCCGGCCGAGTAACCGTCAGACGCAAACACGTGGCCAAACTGCGGCGTGCGATGGCGCATGACAATCTCCGCCGGCATGCCAAGTTTTTCGAGCTCTTCACGCTCGAACTTGTCCGGGTCGATGGTCTCGCCACCGGCCAGATGCAGCTTCATGTCGATGACAGCAGAGGCGAGGTATTCCATGGTCTGGAAACCTTGGTTGAAGGTGCCGGCCGCTTTGATCTTGTCGACCAGCGCTTTCGGAATCGGTTTGCCGGTTTGGTAGTGCAGGGCAAACTTGTTCAGCACCTCCGGTTGAGCCAGCCAGTACTCGTTGATCTGCGACGGGAATTCAACAAAGTCGCGTGCCACGGCGGTGCCGGCGAGGCTCGGGTATTTCACGTCCGAGAGCAGGCCGTGCAGCGCATGACCAAACTCATGGAACATTGTGGTCGCGTCATCCCAGGAAATCAGCACCGGCTCGCCGGCCTTGCCTTTGACGAAGTTGGAATTGTTCGACACGATCGGCGTGACCACGCCATCAAGTTTTTCCTGACCGCGATAGGCGTTCATCCAGGCGCCTGAGCGCTTGCCCGGCCGTGCGTATGGGTCGAAGTACCACAGGCCGACGTGCTTGCCTTTGCTGTTCAGCACTTCGTACACCGTGACATCCGGATGCTGTACCGGCAGGCCTTTGACCTGCTTGAATTTCAAACCGTACAGCTGGCCGGCGGCCCAGAACATGCCTTCACGCAGTTTTTCCAACTGCATGTAGGGTTTGACTTCGTTCATGTCGAGATTGAACTTGGCTTTGCGCAGCTTCTCGACGTAGTAACGGTAATCCCACGGCGCGATCTTGATCCAGGCACCTTCCTGGTCGGCGATCGCCTGCATTTCGGCGACATCGGCACGCACTTGTGTCGCCGCCGGTTTCCAGACCGATTCCAGCAACTCCATTGCCCGTTCTGGCGTACCGGCCATCTGTGGTTCGACACGCCAGTGCGCGTGGGTTTTGTAGCCGAGGATCTGGGCGCGTTCGAAACGCAGCTTCAGGATCTCGGTGATGAGGGCGTTGTTGTCGGTTTTGCCACCGGTGTCGCCACGGCTGAAATAGGTGCGCCAGACTTTTTCCCGCAGCGCGCGGTTGGTGGCCGAGGTCAGCACCGGCTCCATCGACGAACGAGTGTTGTTGATCACCCATTTGCCTTTCAGGCCACGCGCTTCGGCGTTCGCTGCAGCGGCAGCGATCAGATCCGGCGGCAGACCGGCCAGATCGCTCTCGTTTTCCACCACGGTGAACAGATTGGTTTCGTCATCGAGCACGTTCTGGCTGAACTGGGTGAACAGCGTCGCCAAGCGGCCATTGATTTCGGCGATGCGGGCTTTTTGTTCGCCATTGAGCTTGGCACCGGCACGGACAAAGTTGTTCCAGTAGCGCCAGGTCAGTCGCTGCTCTTCCGGCGTCAGCTTGGCTTTGTCCGGGCTGTTGTAAACGGCTTCGATGCGCTGGAACAATGCCTCGTTCTGATTGATCTCATCACTGAAGGCGGCCAGCTTGGGCGCCAGTTCGCGCTGGATCGCCGGCATGTCGCCGAGGTTCAGCGTGGCGGCGTGCACGCCGTAATAGGTGTAGACCTGATCCAGCAGTTTGCCGGAGCGTTCCAGCTCGGCAATGGTGTTGGCAAACGTCGGTGCGTCCGGATTGCTGGTGATGCGATGGATGTGCGCGCGCGAGTCGTCCATCGCGGCCATGAAGGCGGGCACGAATTCTGCCGGATTGACTTTGTCCCAAGCCGGTACGCCGCCGTAAGGGCCGGTCCATTCCTGCAGCATGGCCGGACGGCTGGCAGTGGTGTCGGCAGCAACTGCCGTGCTGGTGGTGAAGCTGAGGGCAGCAGCCAAGGTGGCGGCTGCCAGAGCGGTTTTCTGCATCGCGACGAAACCTCGGATGACAGGGCCGATACGGAAAACACGGCATCCTGCCGCGGTATCGGGCGTACAGGCCGGCGCTCCCTGCGCCGGGCGAACCGCCGGATGGTAGCCGGGTGGGCGCGGGCGGGGCAGGCGCAAAACCGTTACAAGGCGTTTCAGAGTGGGTCGCGGCGCAAGCCGGAGCAGTGCAATGGCGGAAAATTTGTTATGGTCGGCGCTTCCGTACCACCAGGAGTGGCTAAACACCATGCACGTCCAACGCCTTTGGCTTGTCGCTGCCAGCGCTGCCGTCATTGCTCTGGCAGGCTGTGAGCAGTCCGATTCGCCGCAGTCCCCATCCGAGAACAATAACCAACAAACCGCAGCAGCCAAACCGCGCGAATTCAAGCAGTATTCGGCGGCAACCCTGTACGAAACCGTCAGCTATGGCGGCAGCTCGATCAATGCCGCCGGTGATGCGGTGCTGCTGCACTCCGATGAAACTGGCGTGTTCAACCTGTACAAGCTGTCGCTGGCGACCGGTGAGAAAACGGCGCTGACCCAGTCCACCGAAGATGCCGTGTTTGCCGAGCAGTTTTTCCCGCAGGATGATCGCGTGCTGTTCAGTGGCGACAAGGGTGGCAACGAGCTGGATCATCTTTATGTGCGTGAACTCGACGGCAGCGTCCGTGATTTGACCCCGGGCGAAAAGCTCAAGGCCCAGTTCATGCGCTTCACCCGTGATGGCAGCGCGTTCTATGTCGCCACCAACGAGCGGGATCCGAAATACTTCGACGTATACCGCTACAGCAGCAAAGACTATGCGCGTGAGTTGGTCTACAAGAATACTGACGGCATGCAGCCGGCGGTGCTCAGCAGTGATGGTCGCTGGCTGGCGCTGAATCGCAGCAACAACAATGCCGACAGCGATATTTTCCTGATCGACTTGCAGAGCAAAGACAAGAAGGCCGTGCATGTTACACCGCACGACGGTTATGCCCAGCATGAAGCGGCGACTTTTACACCAGACAACTTTGGTTTGATCTACACCACCGATGCCAACGGTGAGTTTGCCCAGGCGATTCGCTACAACATGGCGGGCGGCAAGCGCGATACGCTGATCAATGCCGAGTGGGATGTCTCGTTCGTTTACTTCTCGGAAGACGGTCGCTACATGGTCAGCGGCATCAATGCTGACGCCTCGACCGATGTCCGGATTCTCGATGTGGTCAACAACAAGTCGTTGGCCTTGCCGGAATTGCCGGAAGGCGATCTGCGAGGCATCAGCTTCAGCCGCGACAGCAAACGGATGGTGTTCTACGTCAACTCTGACACCTCGCCGTCGAATTTGTATGTCTACGACATGGATAGCAAGCCGGCCCGTCAGTTGACCCAGGCTTTGCCGAAAGGCGTCAACGAGCAGGACCTGGTCAAGAGTCAGGTGGTTCGCTACCCGAGCACCGACAGCCTGGAAATTCCGGCGCTGCTGTTCAAACCGCAACAAGCGACGGCGGACAACAAAGTTCCGGCGGTCATTTATATCCACGGTGGTCCGGGCGGACAAACCCGCAAGGGCTACAACCCCAGCATCCAGCATCTGGTCAATCACGGTTACGCCATCATCGGCGTGAACAACCGTGGTTCAAGCGGCTACGGCAAGACCTTCTTCCACCTCGACGACAAGCAGCACGGTGAAAAGGATCTGGAAGATATCGTTGCGGCGAAAAAATACCTGCAGACCCTCGACTGGGTGGATGACGACAAGATCGCCGTGATGGGCGGCAGCTACGGCGGCTATCTGACCATGGCGGCGCTCGCGTATACCAATGAATTTGCCGCTGGCATCAACATCTTCGGCGTCACCAACTGGGTGCGCACGCTGGAGTCGATTCCGCCGTGGTGGGCGAGCTTCCGCGATTCGCTGTACGCGGAAATGGGCGATCCGGCCAAGGACAAGGAACGCCTGCGTCGCATTTCGCCGCTGTTCCATGCCGGCAATATCAAGGTGCCGGTGCTGGTAGTGCAGGGCGCCAATGACCCGCGCGTGCTGCAAGTGGAAAGCGATGAAATGGTCGCGGCGATTCGTGCCAATAATGTACCGGTCGAGTACGTGTTGTTCCCGGACGAGGGCCATGGCTTTGTCAAGAAGACCAACCGTATCCGTGCCTCGGATGCTTACCTGAAGTTTCTGAATGATTATCTGAAGTCACCGATGCCGGCAGCGGTCGTGCCGGCCGAGCCAGCGCCAGCAGACGCGGCGCCTACTGACGTCGTTCCCGAGCAGGGCACGGCGGCAGAACCGGCAGCGCCAGCAGCGGCTGCGACACCGACCAATTGAAAGCTTGAGAAAGAGAAAGGGCGCCAATGGCGCCTTTTCTTTTTCAGTAACCGCTTGGCGAGAAATGCATGAAGTCTTTTTGCTGGCCGG
>CAMLKQ010000144.1 GCA_946480585.1 uncultured Kangiella sp. | reverse complement strand
GCCATCGCGGTGATGCGGCCAAACCACAGCAGCCAACCGGTTTGAAAACCGAGCCACGGACCGAAACTGGCGCTGACATAGACGCTCGGGCCGCCAGTGGTGGTGAAAAGTCGCGCCAATCTGGCGAAGCAGAACACGATGCTCATGAACAGCGCCGCGCAAATCAGAAACAGCCACGGACTGAGCATTCCGGCTTGCGCGGCCGCAAGCGCCGGCAAGGCGAACAGACCGCCACCGATCACCCCATTCAAGGTCAGCGCGGCAAAACCCAGTTGGCTGATTTCCCGTTTGAGTCCGTGCTCGGAACCGGTGGCGTGCTCGCCAGACTGGGCTGGTTCGCTATTGGCGGAGGACTCGGTCGGCGTGTTCATTGTTGTTGTTCGCCTTTGGTATCCAAGCGCCGATGCTAACGCAATGCTGGCGCTGGGCGTTACCGGCCCGGTTCGGGCACAATTTGCATTCGCTCTCTTTCCTGCAAAGCCGCGTGTCGTTCGTGCAAACACAGCTCCCCGTCATTGGCCGTTTCGCGCCATCGCCGTCCGGTCCGCTGCATTTCGGTTCGCTGGTGGCGGCGCTCGGCTCGTATTTGTCGGCCAAAGCGCAAGGCGGGCAATGGCTGCTGCGCATGGAAGATCTCGATCCGCCGCGCGAACCGGCCGGCGCGGCCGCAACCATCCTGCAGCAACTGCGCGCGTTCGGCCTGCAGTGGGATGGCGCCGTGCTGTACCAAAGTAGCCGCCATGATCGATACGCCGCGGTACTGAACGAGCTTGCCCAGCGTGGCCTGCTGTATGGCTGCGCCTGCACACGGCGCGAACTTAAGGACAATGGCGGTCGCTGTGCCAATCACTGCCGCGAGCGCAGCTTGCCACTGGGCGACGGTGTGGCGTGGCGGCTGCTGGCCGGCAGCGAACCGCTGCCATTTGATGACGCGGTGTTCGGCCACTGCCGCTTTCCGGAAACGGAACGAGACGAGGTGGTGCTGAAGCGTCGTGACGGCCTGTACGCCTACCAGCTCGCGGTGGTGATCGACGACATTGATCAGGGCATCACCGAAATCGTCCGCGGCGCCGACCTGCTCGACGCGACACCGCGGCAGATTTACCTCTGGCGACTGCTCGGCCGGACGCCGCCACGGTTTGCCCATCTACCGCTGGTGGTGGGAGACGATGGCCGCAAGCTGTCCAAGCAGAATTACGCGCCGGCCATCAGCGAAACCGATGCCGTGACCTTGCTGAAGCAGGCGTTGGCAGTACTGGGGCAGCCGATACCGGCGAGCGACCGTATCGACCGGCTGCTGGCCGAGGCCATCGACCACTGGCAGCTCGACTTGGTGCCAAAAGACCCGGTCATCCGCTACTGAATCGGGCTCCGCCAAAGCCCGGACCGGCATCGCGGGGATGCATCCACTGGCCCGACCGGCTATCATTGGCCTTTCTACCTAACTCACTGACTGTCCGTGATTTTTTCCCGCATCAAACAGTTCGTCAGCCGGACAGTCGGCAAGTCCAAAAGCGCCCGCACGCCCGGCGTTCGGGTGCGCAAGCAAGTCATCCCGCGTGATCAGCACGAAGTCTCGCGGCGCGAGATTTCCGACAATGCCTTGAAAGTGTTGTACCGGCTCAACAAGGCCGGCTACGAGGCCTATCTGGTTGGCGGCGGCGTGCGCGACATTCTGCTCGGTCTGCACCCGAAAGATTTCGATGTCGCTACCGACGCGAAGCCGGAAGACGTGCAGAAAGTGTTTCGCAATTGCCGCTTGATCGGCCGCCGGTTCCGTTTGGCGCATGTGTTGTTCGGACAGGATGTGGTGGAAGTGGCCACCTTCCGCGCGGTCAATGATGACGCGCCGCAAACCGAACACGGCATGGTGCTGCGTGACAACGTTTACGGCAGCATTGAAGACGATGCCGTCCGGCGCGATTTCACCGTCAACGCGCTCTACTACAACATCGCCGATTTCTCGATTGTCGATTTCGTCGGCGGCCTGAAAGATCTGCAAAAGAAAACCCTGCGCCTGATTGGCGATCCGGAAACCCGCTACCGCGAAGATCCGGTCCGCATGCTGCGCGCGGCGCGGCTCGCCGCCAAACTCGATTTCAAAATCGAGAGCAAAACCCGCGAGCCGATTCTGCAACACGGCAGTCTGCTGAAAAACGTTTCCAACGCCCGGCTCTGGGATGAATGCGCCAAGCTGTTCCTGACCGGCCACGGCCTCGCCAGCTTTGAGCAGCTGGAAGCATTGAACCTGACCAAGGTGTTGTTCCCGGCACCCGCGGCGGCAATGCAAAAGCACCCGCAAGTCAAAGCGCTGTTCGAAACCGCACTGCGCAACACTGACGCCCGCATCGCCGAAGAAAAAGGCGTCAATCCGGCTTTCCTGTTTGCCGTGCTGCTGTGGCCATCGGTTGCCGCCGAGTACGAGAAACGGCTGAAGCGCAATGTGCCGCCGGCACCGGCGCTGCAGGATGCCGCCACCGAAGTGCTCGATCGCCAGCACGAAGTCACCGCGATTGCCAAACGCTTCAGTCAGGTCATGCGCGAGATGTGGGCGCTGCAACACCGCTTTGCCCAGCGCACGCCAAGTCGCGCCGAAAAGCTACTGAGCTTGCCACGTTTTCGCGCTGCCTTTGATTTGCTGGCGCTGCGAGCCGAAGCCGGCGAGCCGCTGCAGGAACTGGTCGACTGGTGGGCGCAATACCAAATCGCCGATGAAGCTGGCCGTGCCTCGTTGCTGCGCCAGGTCGACAAACCGGACAGCAAAACAAGCACGGGGGAACGCAAGCGCCGGCCGCGTCGCCGCGCACCGCGCAAAGCCGCCGCCAAAAGCGAATGAGCACGCGCGCCTATATCGGGCTCGGCAGCAACCTTGGTGAACCGGCCCGACAGATCCAATATGCCATTGATGCGCTGGCGGTGTTGCCGCTCAGCAAGCTGGTCAGCCGCTCGTCGCTGTACCGCAGCCCGGCGCTGACACTGCCCGGCAGCGCGCCGCAGCCGGATTACCTGAACGCCGTCGCCGCCCTCGATACCGCGCTCGATCCGCAGGCCTTGCTGGCGGCGCTGTTTCAGATCGAATTCGCGCAGGGCCGGGTGCGTGAACAGCGCTGGGGCGCCCGCACACTGGATCTGGATCTGTTGCTGTATGGTTCGCTGCAATGGCAGTCGGCAACACTGACGCTGCCGCATTACGCGCTCTGCGAGCGGCCGTTTGTTGTGATACCGTTGCTTGAAATTGCGCCGGACTTGACCTTGCCAGATGGTCGCCGACTGCGTGAGATTGCCGAGGCGCTTGGCACCAGCGATCTGCAACGCCTGTCTGCCTGAGCATGTTCATCCGAACCTGGTCACCAGCGCTTGTCCAACCCGCATCAATCGGAATTGAATCGCCAGCATGCAGCCGCTTCGTTTTGTCAGCGTTGAAGGTCCCATCGGGGTCGGCAAGACGACTCTGACGCGTCGGCTTGCAGAAGCGCTCGGTGGCCAGACGCTGCTGGAGCAACCGGACGAAAACCCGTTTCTTGAGCGCTTCTATCAAAACCCGAAACAGGCCGCGTTGCCGGCGCAACTGTTCTTCCTGTTTCAGCGCGCCCGTCAGCTCGATGCCATTCGCCAACAGGACATGTTCGCGCCGGTCACGGTCAGCGATTACCTGATGGACAAGGACGCACTGTTCGCCCGGCTCAACCTGGATGACGACGAATTGCGCCTGTACGAGCAGGTGTACGGCCAGCTGACGATTCAGGCGCCACAGCCGGATCTGGTCATTTACCTGCAGGCGCCGATCGATGCGCTGATGGAGCGGATCCGCAAGCGCGATCGCAGCGCCGAGCGGGCGCTGAGCCGCGATTACCTGCAAAAGGTATTGGACGCCTACACCCGATTCTTTTACTACTACGAAGCCTCGCCGCTGCTGATCGTCAACACGGCTGCGCTCGATCTGGCCGGCAGCGAAAGCGATTTCCAGCAGCTGGTCGAACGCGTGCACCAGTGCCGCAGCGGCCGTCACTATTTCAACTCGCGGCTGTGACCGCGCAACGACACGGAACCTGATCATGGCCCGCATCACTGCCCACCGTCTGGCTGAAATGAAACGTGCTGGCGACAAAATTGTTGTGCTGACCGCCTACGACAGCAGCTTCAGTGCAGTCTGCAACCAAAACGGTGTCGATGTGATTCTGGTTGGCGATTCGCTGGGCAACGTCATCATGGGGTATGACAGCACGGTGCCGGTAACCATGGCGGACATGCTGCACCATACTCGCGCGGTTGCCCGTGGCAATACCGATGCGTTGATCATTGGTGATTTGCCGTACATGAGTTACGGCACACTCGAACAGACGCTCGCCAATTCGGCCGCACTGATGCAAGCCGGCGCCCACATGGTCAAGCTCGAAGGCGGCGCCTGGCTGGCGGATTACGTTCGCGCACTGACCGAGCGTGGTATTCCGGTTTGTGCCCATCTCGGGTTGACGCCGCAATCGGTGGATGCGCTCGGCGGTTACAAAGTGCAGGGCCGCACGCCGGAGAGCGCCGCGCAAATCATCGCCGATGCGAAACTGCTCGAAGCCGCCGGTGCCCGGCTGTTGGTGGTGGAGTGCGTGCCGGCGACGCTCGGCAAGCAACTGAGCGCCGCCTTGACCATTCCGGTGATCGGCATCGGCGCCGGCGTCGATACCGACGGCCAGGTGCTAGTGCTGCATGACATGCTTGGGCTGGGTGAAAAGCGGCCCAAATTCGTCAAGGACTTCCTGACCGGCGAAACGGGTGGTATCGGCGGGGCGATTGCAGCTTACGCCAGCGCCGTACGCGAAAAACGCTTCCCGGCCGATGAGCACAGCTTCACCTGATTACCCGCTGTAGGAGCGAGCTTGTTCTCGATTGCACTTGCTGAATCGTGAGGCGTATCGCGAACAAGCTCGCTCCTACAGAAACCTCTTTCCGTCCTGTTGATTGCGGAGCCACCATGCAGATTTTCGATTCTCTCGCCGCGATGCGCACACAGATCACCGCGTGGCGCCTTGCCGGGGAAAAAATTGCTTTCGTCCCGACCATGGGCAACCTGCACGAGGGCCATGCCTCGTTGTTCGAGCAGGCGCGCAAATACGGCACGAAAGTCGTTGCCAGCATTTACGTCAACCCGATGCAATTTGGCTTGAACGAAGACTGGTCGAAGTATCCGCGCACGCTCGATGCCGATCGGAAAATTCTCGAAGCCAAGCAGGTCGATGCGTTGTTCCTGCCGGACGACAAGACCATGTACCCGCACGGCACCGACGTGCAAACCTTTGTCGAAGTGCCGCGGCTGTCGAACATCCTGTGCGGTGCGTCACGACCGGGTCATTTCCGCGGTGTCGCCACCATTGTCAGCAAGCTGTTCCATCTGGTGCAACCGGACGTTGCGGTGTTCGGTGAAAAGGATTACCAGCAGCTGATGGTGATCCGGCAGATGGTCAACGACCTGTTCATTCCCATCGAAATCATCGGCGCCGCGACCGTGCGGGCTGACGACGGCCTGGCGCTGTCTTCACGCAACGGTTACCTGACCGCCGACGAGCGCGCCCAGGCGCCGGTGATTTACCAGACCCTGCGTTGGTGCGCCGATGCTTTGCGCCAAGGCGAGCGCGATTACGCGGCGCTGGAGCAACAAGCCCGGCTGCGGATCAACAACGGCGGTTTGCGTACCGATTATTTCTCGATTCGCCGGCACAGCGATTTGCTGGAGCCGGCCAGTGAAGAACAGCGCTTTGTCGTGCTGGCTGCGGCTTATCTGGGCAAGGCGCGACTGATCGACAACATTCAGGTGCTGGGCTGAGCGGCGCGGGCGGGCGCGTGATAGGAGCGTCCTCATCGCTGCACGATTCGGGGAGATCGACCCGGTAAATCCGATTTTGCGAACCCGATTTC
>CAMLKQ010000143.1 GCA_946480585.1 uncultured Kangiella sp. | reverse complement strand
CCGGCGCCGTATTGGGTGACGAGCAGCAGACCGCCGGCAATGGCGAGGTTCTTCATGAACATGATCATCTGCATTTGATCTGCCGGCTGGTAGTGGAAAATCACTGCCGAAATCAGGCTGAAGCCGGCCAGCAGGAAGGCCACCAAACGGGCCTGGAAACCCACCAGCAACAGCAGACCGCCACCGAGTTCGGTGAGGATGACCAGCGGCAACAATGCGCCCGGTACGCCCATGGCCTGCATATAGCCTTGGGTGCCGGCGTAAGCTTCGGCGCCGAGTTTACCGATACCGGCCATGATGAAGATGTAGGCGAGCAGAATACGGCTGGCGAGGTTGAAGTACGGCGAGAGTTTGTCGAAAAGTGCGTTCATGTGAGTATCTCCAGTAACAGGTTGGGTTGCAGTCAGTTCAGTGGTTGCGTTGCAAACAGTGAGTTAAGTGGCCAACTCCGGCAGCGGGATCGCACAGGGCGATCAGGCGGCCAGATCAAACAACAGCACTTCGGCGTCTTGGCCTTGTTCTAGCCGAAGCGTTTCTTCTTCCTGAAATTTCAACGCGTCGCCGGCCTGCAGGCGCTGGCCGTTGACGGTAATGGCGCCCTGCGTGACATGCAGGTAATACAAGCGGTCGCGTTGCAGCGCGCGGGTTTCGCTTTCCGCGCCGTCGAACAGCCCGGCCGCGATCGTCACGTCCTGATGCACGGTGACGACCCGTTCGTTGCCGTGGCGCGATGCAATCAGCTGCAGTTTGCCGCGCTTGTCGGCGTCCGGCACATGGATCTGTTCATAGCTCGGTTCGAGGCCAGCGCGTTCCGGGAAAATCCAGATCTGCAGAAAATGCACCGACTCGCTTTCGGAAGCGTTGAACTCGCTGTGCACGACGCCGGTGCCGGCGCTCATGCGTTGGACATCGCCACGGCGGATCACCGAACCGTTGCCCATCGAGTCCTTGTGCTGCAAGCCGCCCGACAGCACATAGCTGATGATTTCCATGTCGCGGTGCGGGTGCGGGGCAAAGCCGCCACGCGGCGCCACGGTGTCATCGTTCAGCACCCGCAGCATGCCGAACCGGACATGGGCCGGATCCTGGTATTCGGCAAACGAGAAGCTGTGCCAGCTGTTCAGCCAGCCGTGGTTGGCGTGGCCGCGTTCGGACGCAGGGCGGAGCGTGATCATCGGACCTCCTTCAAAAAATTTGGGCTTCAACCGGCGTCAGTCCTGCTGGCTGAAGCCCCGTCGCACTCGGGATGGTTGTCATCATAGACAGCTTTTTTGGCGAGTAGGGCGAGCGGATTTAACGGCCTTGTTCAGATACACTGAATGAAATCCCGGGGGGAGCCTTTGATGAAACTGACCCTTGATGCCCTGTTGGTGCTCGATGCCATCGACCGCAAAGGCAGCTTTGCCGCCGCCGCCGAGGAGATGAACCGGGTGCCGTCGGCGGTGACCTACGTGGTCCGCAAGCTGGAAGAAGACCTCGATGTGCTGCTGTTCGACCGCAGCGGCCACCGTGCCAAGCTGACCGTGGCCGGTCGCGAGCTGCTCGATCAGGGCCGCCAGTTGCTGCAGGCCGCAGGCGATCTGGAATGCCGGGTCAAGCGGGTTGCTACCGGTTGGGAAACCGAGCTGCGCATTGCCTACGACACTGTGGTGCCGATCGAGGCGCTGTACCCGCTGCTGGCGCGGTTCTACGCCGAAGGCCATGGCACCCGCATCCGCTTGCAGGAAGAAGTGCTGGGCGGTGCCTGGGAAGCGATGAAATTTGGCCGCGCCGATTTGGTGGTCGGCGCCTCCGGTGAAGTGCCGTCCGGCCTCGACTACAAAGCGCATCCGATCGGTGAAATCGACATGGTGTTTGCGGTTGCGCCGAGCCACCCGTTAGCCAAGGTGCCGGAGCCGATTCCGCTCAGCGAACTGCAGCAGTATCGGGTGGTGGCGGTCGCGGATTCGTCACGTAATTTGCCACCGCGCACCTTCGGCATTCTCGATGGACAGGACACGCTGACCGTGCCGACCATGCGCGACAAACTGTCGGCGCAAATCGCCGGGCTCGGCATCGGCAATGTGTTTCGCCACCTGGCGCAGAGCCATTTGAACAACGGTGAACTGATCGAAAAGCAGCTGGAACGGCCCAAGCCGATCGCCCCGCTGTATCTGCTGACGCCGAAGCGGCTCGATGGCAAAGCTTTGCAATGGTGGGTCAATGCCCTGAAGGACCCGGTCTGGTGGCAAGGCTGGACCACCAGCGCGGCATCGGCACCGCAGGCGGCTGGCCGTAGCTGACCAATCCCGCTTGTCCGGAAACCTGTGCTGCGCGAATTGAAATGCGGCAACACCTGCGGTGGTGCTGCAATGCGTTCAGTGGGCACCTGCAGCAAAGACATGGCCTGCGCGATTGGCGCAGGCCATGTCATGTCCGGATCAGCAGACGGCCACTGCCTTGTTTGACGCATGTCCGCTCGGCGTTTTGGCTCGCAGTGCCTGGCCAATCGCATCGACGTGACGATGATCTGTCCCACAGCACCCCCCCACCACGCGCAGCGCCGGCAGCAGCTGCTTCAGTTCCCGATATTGCTGACCGAGCTCAACCGGATTGCCGGCATCCAGCTCGGTGCTTTCATCGAGCTCGGCATGGCTGCGACGTGAGGCATTGGCGCGTACGCCGGCGATGCGTTGCAACCACGGTGCGTCGCCGTGCAGGCGCTGGCGGAAATGATCCGGGTGCGCACAGTTGATCATGTAATACGCGGCGTAATGGTCGGTCAGTGCATCGGTGCGCATGATGGCATCCGCCAACGGTTCACCGGATGGCAGGTGGCCGTCGGTTTCCAGCGTGAACGACGCCACCACCGGCATGCGCCAATCGCGCGCCGCGCGGATCACCCCTGCCGCTTCCTCGACATAGTTCATGGTGAAAACGGAAACCAGATCGGCGGCGGTGTCGGCGAACGTGGCGATTTGCGCGCTGTGATAAGCGCGCGCCTCATCGACCGTCATCTTGTGTTCGACGTGATAACCGTCACCACGTGGTCCGAGATTGCCGCTGATCACCATCGGTTGTTGTGGCGTTTCCCAGCGCTGCCGAATCTCCAGCATCAGGGCGATCGCGCGGCGATTCAGCGCGCGCAAACTGGCGTCGTCGTGGCCGAGTTTACGGCCCCAGTCGGCGCTGGCCCGCCAGGTCGGGGCTTCCAGAATGGCGCCGAGGCCATGCTGGCGCGCCAACTCGGCGTGTTGATCGTAGTAGCGGCGCAAAATCGCCGTGCCGTCTTCGCTGCGCAGCAAATCAAACGCGGCGAAGTACGGCAGCTCCAGGCCCTGATGAAAAATCAGCGTGGTTTCCAGACCGCTGTCGGTCAAGAAAAACTGATCGTGCAATTGCGGCAGTTGCAGACGGTATTTGCTCATGATGAATCTCCGATACAGGAATAGCATTAGCGGGTGGCAGGTTGACTGACATCACGAAACTGCAGCATGTCGGCGATGCGGCGCGAGGCGCCGTCGTAAAAGCCGGTGGCGTCGGCGAATTCCGCGGGGTTATTGAAAGTGCCGAACAGCAAATCGAACACCGGCAGATCGGCGTAGTTGGCGTTGTGCACACCGCGACCGTGATGATGCGAATGGCTCTCCGGCCGCTGCACGAAATAGCCGAGCCATTGCGGCGTGCGCAGATTGGTGTGCTGGAACACCGCCAACAAAGTCAGGATCAGCAGCGTAATGGTGCTGGCTTCGGCACTGAGGCCGACCACCACGGTCAGGCACAGACTGGTGAGTGCGGTCCAGCCGATCATGTCGAGCGGACTGAACCAGAATGCGCTGAATGCATCGAGCCGCTCAGCGCTGTGATGCATCTGGTGCAATCCGCGCCAGAGCAGATCAAAGCGGTGCATGCTGCGGTGCCAGACATACGCACCGGCTTCATACACCAGCAACCCCACCACGACGCCGGTGACGGTATCGAGTTGACTCAGATCGAACCATTGCCATTGCAGCAGCCATTCGGTCCACAGCAGTGGCAGATAACTCGACAGCAAAAAATACACGACGAATGCCGTCATGCCGCGCAGGCGCCAGCCTTTGATGGTCGGTAGCGGTCTGCCGGGGAACAGCGCTTCGAGTGCGATCAGGGCCAGATAAATGCCGATCACACTCAGCGCGATCGGGTCTTGCAACAACTCAAACAAACTTGGCATGTCCTTGCTCCTTGCGATTAAATGGACGGTGCCAACCTTACGTGGCCGTTGCAGTCGCCACTAAAGCCATTTCGGCAACAAACCGGACAAATCGGCCATGACCGCTACTGATACGCCTGTCCGCATCGCCATCCTGTGTTTCCCGCAGACCGCTGCGTCGGTTGTTCACGGCTTGTATGACTTGTTCCTGTCGGCGCGTCGCGACTGGGATGTGATCGTGCGCGGTATTCCGAGCAATGGTCCGTTGCAGCCGATTCTGGTGGCCGCCGATACCGCGCCGTTTGTCACCGGCAATGGCATCAGTCTGGTGCCGCAGTTGCGGTTGGAGGACTGCCCGCCACTGGATGTGATCTGCGTGCCGGAAGTCACCATTCCGCCGGGCGCCGCGTTCACCGGCTTTGACGCCGAGAAAGCTTGGCTGCGTCAGCACTATGCCGCCGGCACAACCATCGCGACGGTGTGTTCCGGCGCGATGTTGCTGGCCGAAGCCGGGTTGCTCGATGGCTACGACGCCACCACCCATTGGGCGTGGTGCGACATCCTCAAGCGGCAGTTTCCACGGGTGAATGTGCGACCACAGCAGGCGTTGGTGGTGTCGGGCGATGCCCAGCGGCTCGTCATGGCGGGCGGTGGCACCTCGTGGCTGGATCTCGGGTTGTATCTGATAGCCCGCTACAGCAACGTAGATGTCGCGATGGAAACGGCGCGCATCAATCTGATCGATTGGCACGATATCGGTCAGCAACCGTTTGCCCGGCTGGCGCGAACCCGGCAAGTCGAAGACGCGGTGATCGCACGCTGCCAGACCTGGATCGCCGAGAACTATCAAGCGCCGGCGCCGGTGGCGGCGATGGTCCGGTTGAGCGGGCTCGCCGAGCGCTCGTTCAAGCGCCGGTTTCAGCAAGCGACCGGCATGTCGCCGCTGGAGTACGTGCACACACTGCGGCTGGAAGAAGCCAAGCAGATGCTGGAGGCCACCGAGGCGCCCATCGAGGCCATCGCCAACGAGGTGGGCTATGAGGACGCCGGCTTTTTCAGCCGCCTGTTCCGCCGCCAAGTCAACCTGACCCCGGCCCAGTACCGCAAACGCTTCGGCGCCATGCGGCGGGCGTTGAGTGGCTGACAACGCGCGGCAACCGGAAGCTGAATACGAATTCACCGCAGTCAGTTATGCATTCCATGCATATCTCCGCATAAATTTTCGATATACCTCTTCAATAAAGCCGATTTTCTTGGTATTGCTGCACGGCAGCAGCATAAATATCCCCTGACAGCCATCCATGCTGCTGCATTGACCCGTTACGGAGACCGGTCCATGCAGTCCCAGAACCCGACCCATTGCCGGAATAGCCGCCTGCTCTACAGCCCGCGTGACGAGCGCGACAACTGCGGCTTTGGCCTGATTGCCGACATGGCCGGCAAGGCCAGCCACGAGCTGCTCGCCACCGCGCTGACCGCACTGGCCAACCTTTCCCACCGCGGCGCCATCGGCGCTGACGGCAAGACCGGCGACGGCTGCGGCATCCTCATGGCGATGCCGGAGGCGTTTTTCCGCCAGTACGCCGGTCAGGCCCATTTGCACCTGACCCCGCAGTTCGCGGTCGGCATGGTGTTCCTGCCGACCGACGCCGAAGCCGCCAAGCGCTGCCGCGACGAATTGACCAAACAGCTGCGCCAGGAATTGCTGACCGTTGCCGGCTGGCGCGAGGTGCCGACCGATCCGTCGGTGCT
>CAMLKQ010000142.1 GCA_946480585.1 uncultured Kangiella sp. | reverse complement strand
CTGGCACCGCGCCTGAGCGCGGCGCTGCCGCATGCGCTGGCCTGCGCCGGCACCGCTACCGGCACGCCGGCGGTGACCAGCCTTTCCGCAGCGGCTCACGCGGACACCATGGCTGCCGGTCATCATGACCACCATCAAATGATGGCCGCCGAGCACGACAGCACGGCGAGCGAACACCAGCACGGCGATGTCAGCGTGCCTGACAGCAACAACACGGAACACAATTGCCAACATTGCGGCCAATGCGATGAACATTGCTCGGCCGTGGTGCTCACCGCGCTGCCGCAGCAGCACGTACGCCCCGGTGCCGAGCATCCGCTCAGTGCCAACGCCGGTCAGCGCGCCGGCTTCTCGCTCGATCTGAACCGTCCCCCCCGAACCTACTCGCTTTGATCCGGTGCCGTGTGTGCCGTGCTGTCGGCTGCTTGAGGTTTACCTGATAGCCGCAGTGTGGCGCACGCCCTGTCCTGATTGATTGACGAGGCTGTCATGGTTTTGCCTGTTCTTTCCCGCGCAAGCGTGGGGCGCACGTTCGCCGCCCTGCTGTGCGCTCTACTGACTCCCGCCGCCGCCGGCAACGCGTTGCAAACCGCGCTCGATGCCTATTGGCAGCGTCACCCGCAGGCGCAGGCACTCGCCGCCAACGCCGACGCAGCGCGCGCCGGCCAGGCGCGTGCCGATGGCTGGCTGGCCGATGCGCCCACGCTAGCGATTTCGCGACTCGATGAGCGCGACGGCGCCGCCCGCGAAACCGAACTGGAGCTGGCCTTGCCGCTCGCCCGCCAGCGCGCCGAACGCCAGCAGCAGGCCGACGCCAGCGCGCAGGCGGTGAACGCGCAAGCGCGCTGGCTGCGGCTGACACTGGCCGCCGAACTGCTCAATGTCGACAGCGAACGGCGCTACCGCGACGACGCCCTGCAGCTGAGTCAGCAACGGCTCAACGTGGCACAGGCACTGGAGCGCGATGTTCGCGCCAAAGTCGAGGCCGGTGAACTCGCCCGCACCGACGCGCTGCTCGCCGGCAGCGAAACCCTGGCCGCCAACGCCGCGCTGCTCGATGCCGAACAGCGCGCCGAAGAAGCACGCAATGCCTGGCAATTGCGGGTCGGTGATCGGCCCGGCTTTCCCGAGCAACTCGAAGCCGATGTGGTGCCGGTCAGCGGTGCCATCGATCTGCATCCGCAATTGCAGCAAGCACTCGCCACTGCCCACGCCGCCGCCGCGCAAGCACGGCTGGATCGCCGCTACAGCGGCGATGCCGAACTCAGCCTGCTGATGAAGCGCGAAGACGATCCGCTGCTCGACGAGCAGATCGACAGCGCCGGCATCCGGCTCAGCGTGCCGCTGTTTGCCGGCAGCCAGCGCGAGCAGGCCGCTGCCCGCGCCGACGCTGAGCGGCTCAGCGCCGAAGCCGAAGCACAGCAACTGCGTCAGCGTTTGCAGCAGGAACAGGCGCAAGCCCGGCGCCATTACCAGCGCAGCCAGCAGCAGCGTGAACTGGCGGAACAACAGCAGCAACTGAACGAACAAAGTTGGCAGCACGCGCAGGCAGCGTTCGCTGCCGGTGAATTGCCACTGGCCGAATTGCTGCGTCAGCAACAGCGCCTGTTCGACAGCCACGAAAGCCTGTCACTGGCCAAACAGCAGCAGCGCGATGCGCTCGCCCGGCTGCTCCTCGCCGAAGGTGTCCTGCCATGACACGCCATTCGTCTTTTGTGTGGAATCGACTCACGATGAAAACCCTTTTCGCAGTGCCGGCGGCGGGTATCGCTGCCGTAATCGGCTTCTGTGTGGCGGTACTGCCACTCACGGTGCACGGCCATGGCGGCGAAGAACACAGCCACGACGCACCGGCCGCCCTCGCGCCGCAGCCCGGCGCAGCGCGCGCGACCTTGCAAGGCGAATTCGCCGAAGCCGTGCTCGCCGCCAGTGATCAGCAGCTGACGCTCTGGCTGGATGACAGCGCCAGCAATGCGCCCTTGCAAGCAAGCTTGCAGTTGCAACTCGGTGACAACACGCTGGCGCTGAGCACCGTTGAAACCGGCACCTATCAAGCCGCACTCGCCTCGCCACTGGCACACGGTAGCCATGCGGTAGTGCTGACCGTGATCACTGACGATGGCGCGGATTTGCTGAGCGGTGAGCTGGTGATTCCGGAACATGCCGACAGCGAGCACGCGCATGCGTCACGCTGGTGGTGGTCGCTGCTGGTGTTGCCGGCCGCTGCACTGGCACTGTGGCAGTATCGTCGGCGTAAATATGGCGTCGCATTGATGTTGCTCGCCGTGTTGTTGCCTACGCTCGCCAGCCACAACGCTCACGCCGGCGGTGATCACAGCGATGGCCACAGTCACGGCGAAGCAGCCGAACCGGTCGCCATTGCCAACGGCGATGCACCGCGCCGGTTGCCGGACGGCAGTTTGTTTGTGCCGAAATCGGTGCAGCGGCTGCTCAATGTCCGCACCGAACAAATCGCCATCGGCGAACACGCGATCAGCTTGCGTTTGAACGGTCAGGTCATTGCCGATCCGAATGGCAGCGGCCTGGTGCAAGCGCCGCAAACCGGTCGCTTGCTGCCAGCCGGCAAACGCCTGCCAACGCTCGGCAGTGTCGTCAAAACCGGTGAGGTGCTGGCCCTGCTGGAGCCGGTACTGGATCAGAGCGAGCGCGCCAACATGACCGGCGAGCTGGCCCGGGTCGAAGCGTCGCTGGCGGCGGCGGAAAAACGCTGGCAGCGCTTGCAAGGCATTCGCGACAGCGTGCCGCGCCGTGAACTCGATCAAGCCGAAGTCGAAGTGGCCGGCCTGCGCGCCCAGCGCGATGCCTTGCAGGCGTCGCTGCACGCCAAGCTGCCGCTGCGTGCGCCGATCAGTGGCGTCATCAGCGATGCAAGCGTGATTGCCGGCGCACAGGTGGAAGCCGGCAACACCGTGTTCGAAATCATCAGCAATGACACCTTGGCGGTGGAAGCGGCCGCCTACGACGACCGTTACCTGCGTTCGGTGCAACAGGCAGTATTTGTCCACAACGGCAAAGAGTATCCGCTCAAATTGCTCGGCGTCGGTCGCAAGCTGCGCGATCAGGCCGTACCGGTGCAATTTCAGGTGGTCGGCAATGCCCGCGAGCTCGCCACCGGTGCCATCGGCACCGTGTTGGCGCAAAGCAGCGATCAGCAACGCGGCGCATCCGTTTCGCAATCCGCGCTGCTGCGTGGCGATGACGGCCGGCCGACGGTGCTGGTCAAGATCGCGCCGGAACAATTCAAGCTGGTCGCCGTCGTGAGCGAACCGCTGCCGGACAACCGCGCGCTGGTCAGTGACGGTCTGCATGACGGTGATCGCGTCGTCATCAGCGGCGCCTCGCTGTTGCAGCAAATCCGCTGACGGAGATGTCCATGTTCAACCAGATTGTTGACATCAGCCTGCGCCAGCGTCTGTTCGTGCTGGTGCTGGCGGCCTTGCTGCTGGTCGGCGGGTTTGTGTCCTTGCAGCGTTTGCCGGTGGATGTCTTTCCGGATCTGAACCGGCCAACCGTCACCGTGATGACCGAAGCGCCGGGCATGGCACCGGAAGAAGTCGAACAGTTCGTCAGCTTTCCACTCGAATCGGCGCTGAACGGCATGCCGGGCGTCACCCGGGTCCGGTCGGTTTCCGGCATTGGCTTGTCAGTCATCTATGTCGAATTCGACTGGGGCACCGAGATCTACCGCAACCGGCAACTGGTCGCGGAAAAGCTGCAAAGTGCGCGCGAACAATTGCCCGCCAACACCAGTCCGCAACTCGGTCCGATTTCGTCGATCATGGGCGAGATCTTGCTGATCGCATTGAGCGCCGACGGCGTCGATGCGATGCAGCTGCGCGAACTGGCCGAGTACAACCTGCGACCACGCTTGCTGGCGCTGCACGGCGTCGCGCAAGTGATTCCGATCGGCGGTCAGGTGCGCGAATACCGGGTGACCCCGGATCCGCAACGGCTCAGCGCGCTCGGCATTTCGCTCGCCGAACTGTCGGAAGCACTGCAGGACTTCGGCCAGAACACCAGCGGCGGTTTTCTCGATCAAAGCGGTCGCGAATACCTGATCCGGCATCAGGGCCGCAACACCTCACTGGATGATCTGCGCCGCTTGGTGGTGGCACACCGTGACGCCCACCCGGTGCTGCTGATGCAGGTGGCCGACGTTAGCCTCGCCGCCAAACCCAAACGCGGCGACGCCAGCTTCAACGGTGCGCCGGCGGTGATCCTGTCGGTGCAAAAGCAGCCCGGCGCCGACACCTTGAAATTGAACGCCGCAGTGGAAGCCGAACTGGCGCGGTTCAACCAGAGCCGGGCCGAAGGCATCAAACCGGCGGAAGTGTTGTTCCGGCAAGCGACGTTCATCGAAGCCTCGGTCAGCAATGTACAGGAGGCGCTGCGTGATGGTGCGCTGATGGTGCTCGTCGTGCTGGTCGCCTTCCTGATGAGTGCGCGCACCACGATCATTTCGTTGACCGCGATTCCCTTGTCGATTGCGGTCACGCTGGTGGTGTTCAGCTGGCTTGGCCTCACCATCAACACGATGACACTGGGCGGCATTGCCATCGCGGTCGGTGAACTGGTCGATGACGCGGTGGTCGATGTCGAGAATATTCTGCGCCGGCTCCGCCAGCGCGGCAGCGACAGTGTATTGAAAGTGGTGCGCGACGCCTCGGTCGAAGTGCGTTCCGGCATTGTTTATGCGACCGCGATCGTTGTGCTGGTGTTCGTGCCGCTGTTTGCCCTGCCCGGTATTGAAGGCCGGCTGTTCGTTCCGCTTGGCATTGCCTACATCGTCTCGGTATTGGCAAGCCTGCTGGTGTCGATGACCGTGACACCGGTGCTGTCGTCGTGGTTGCTGCCGAAAGTCGCGGCCCGCAGTCAGGGCAATCCGGAGCACGATGACAGCCGCCTGGTGCGCTGGCTCAAACAGCGTGACGAAGCGCTGCTGCGCTGGAGTTTCGTTCATGCGAAATCGGTGTTGCTCAGCGCCGCCGTGCTGGTACTGATTGCCACCGCGTTGGTGCCGTTCCTGTCACGCAGCTTCCTGCCGCCGTTCAACGAAGGCACGCTCACCATCAACCTGCTGATGAAACCGGGTGTGTCACTGGAAGAGTCGAACCGGGTCGGCACGCTGGCGGAAAAACTCGTGCTGCAGGTGCCGGAAGTGCTGAAAGTCGGTCGCCGCACCGGCCGCGCTGAAATGGATGAACACGCCGAAGGCGTCCACTACAGCGAAATCGATGTCGACCTGCAAGACAGTGATCGGGAACGTGAGAGCGTGATCGCCGACATCCGCAGCCGGCTGGTGCAGTTGCCAGCCAGCGTCAGCATCGGCCAACCGATTTCGCACCGGCTTGATCACCTGTTGTCGGGCGTGCGTGCGGAGATTGCCGTCAAGATTTTCGGCGACGATCTCGACAGCCTGCGCGGACTCGCCGAAGGTTTGCGCGAGCAGCTGGGCCAGATCCCGGGCGTGGTCGACTTGAGCGTCGAGCGACAAGTGCGGGTACCGCAGTTGCAAGTGCAGCTCGACTACGCCCGCGCCGCCGCACTCGGCGTGTCGCCGGCACAGGTGCTGCGTTCGCTCGAGCAATTGGTTGGCGGTGAGCACATCAGCCAGTTGGTCGACGGCAACCGCCGCTACGATCTGGTGGTGCGCGTCGACGACAGCTACCGCAACGCCGATGGCCTGTCGCGCCTGCTGATCGCGACCCCGAAAGGCTATGTGCCGCTGACCGAGGTCGCCAGCATCCGCGAAACCGACGGCCCGAACCAGATCGGTCGCGAGCAATCGCGCCGGCGCATCGTGATCTCGGCCAATACCGACGGTCGCGCGCTGTCCGCTGTGGTCAGCGACATTCGCGCGGTGATGGATCGCTACCCGCTGCCGAATGGTTACAGCATGGCGCTGGAAGGACAGTTCCAGGCACAAGAGCAGGCAACGCGTTTGATCGCGCTGCTGTCGCTGGTGTCGCTGGCGTTGATCT
>CAMLKQ010000141.1 GCA_946480585.1 uncultured Kangiella sp. | reverse complement strand
ACCACCGCCATTTTTTTGTAGGCGATGCCTTTCTTCATCAAGCGGGTGAAGAACCATTGTTCCCAGCGGTAGTACTCCGGTTTGCAGGTGGCGAGTTCGCGATCCCAGTCGTAACCAAAACCGAGCCGCTTCAACTGACCTTTCATGTAGGCCATGTTGTCGTCGGTCCACGCCGCCGGGGCAACCTGGTTCTGGATGGCGGCGTTTTCCGCTGGCAGGCCAAACGCATCGAAGCCCATCGGTTGCAGCACGCTCTTGCCGAGCATGCGCTGCACCCGCGAAATGACATCGCCGATGGTGTAGTTGCGGACATGGCCCATGTGCAGCCGGCCGCTCGGGTACGGGAACATCGACAGGCAGTAGAACTTGTCCTTGTCGCTGTCTTCGACCGCGGCGAAGGCGTTGGCATCGGCCCATTGGCTCTGGACGCGCGGTTCGATGGACTCGGGGCTGTAATGTTCTTCCATAATGGTCATGGCGGGGGCTAACTCGTCGGAAAATCAGGGCGTTACGTCAAAGTGTGAAGCTTACCGTACCACCCCCCACCCTTGCCATTGTAGGGTTGCGCCCCCTACTCTGGCCGACCCCCATCGGCCCTTCTCCGGAACCGGACATGAACTGGGACATAGTGTTGGTTTACGCCGGCAAGGCGTTGCTGCTGCCACCGGGCCTCAACCTGCTGTTAATTGCACTGGCCTGGCTGTTGGGCCGGAAATGGCGGCTGGTGGGCATCAGCCTGTTCGGACTGTCGCTGCTGTCCCTGCTGGCGCTCAGCCTGCCGATCACCGCCCAAGGCCTGATGGCCAACCTGCAACCGACCGCCGCGCAGCGGCTGAGCCTGCTGCCGACCGACATGCAGCAAGCCGCCATCGTCGTGCTCGGTGGTGGCCGGCGCAGCAACGCGCCGGAATTCGAGGGCAGCGACACCGTCAATGCCCGCACTTTGGAGCGGCTGCGCTATGCCGCCCGCCTGCAACGGCAAACCCGGCTGCCGGTGCTGCTGTCCGGCGGCAAAGTCTTTGGCGAAGCGACCGCGGAAGCCGTGCTGATGAATGACAGCTTCATCAGCGATTTTCGCGGCGCGCCGAACTGGCTCGAGGCCGACAGCCGCAACACCGCCGAGAATGCCGAGTTCAGCGCCCGGGTGCTGAAAGCGAATGGCATCACCACCATTTTTCTGGTCACCCATGCAGTCCACATGGGCCGCGCCGAAGCGGAATTTCGCAAGCACGGCCTGACGGTGCTGCCAGCACCGCTCGGGTTCAGCCAGCCAAGCAGCGGCAAAACCGGTCCACTGGCCTATTTGCCGAATGCCGAAGCCCTGGCGCGTTCGTCGGAAGCCCTGCACGAGCATCTGGGCCAATTCTGGTATCGCCTGACCGACTAAGCGACAACAGCAGCTGACACAACAAAAAACGGACCCGACGGTCCGTTTTTTGTTTCCTATGGAAAGTCTGGCGAGCCGCTCGCGGTCCGCGCGACGCTAGGCCGATTCGGCAACCGGCGCGTCACCAGTGCCGCTTCAGCACGTCAGCAATTTCCGCCGGCGGCAGTGGCCGCGCCAGCCAGTAGCCTTGCATTTCCTCGCAGCCTTCGTCGCGCAGGAATTGCAGTTGGTCATTGGTTTCCACGCCTTCGGCGACCACGTTCAGTTTCAAGGAATGCGCCATCGCGATGATGGTGCGAGTGATGGTGGCGTCGTCCGGGTCGACCGTGATGTCGCGGACGAACGCCTTGTCGATCTTGATGGTGTCGATCGGCAGCCGCTTGAGATAGGACAGCGAGGAATAGCCGGTACCAAAATCATCGACCGCCAGACGCAAGCCGAGCTGGCGCAACGCGTTCAATCGGCCAATGGCCTGGGCGGCGTTGGCCATCACCAACGATTCGGTAATTTCGAGCTGCAACCATTCCGGTGCCAGCGCAAATTCCTGCAGGATTTCCTGCACCCGCAGCGCCAGATCCCCGGCCATCAGTTGCCGAATGGAAATGTTGACCGCGATCGGCACTATCGGCAGCGCTTCCGCGCGCCACTGGACCAATTGCCGGCAGGCTTCGCGCAACACCCAATCGCCGATCGGCACGATGAGGCCGGTGTCTTCGGCAAGCGGAATGAATTCGTCCGGCATGATCCGGCCAAGCTCGGCGCTGTTCCAGCGCAGCAAGGCTTCCAGTCCGGTCAGCGCACCGGAACGGATATCCATTTTCGGCTGGTAATGCAGCGAAAATTCGTTGTGCTCCAGCCCACGGCGCAAGGCGGTTTCCAGTGCCAGTCGGCGGCGCATGGTTTCGTTCATCGCGCCGACATAGAACTGGTAATTGTTTCGGCCCTGATCCTTGGCGTGGTACATCGCCAGATCGGCGTTCTTCAGCAGCGTCGCGCTGTCATCGCCATCGTCCGGGAACACGCTGATGCCGATCGAAGGCGACACCACCACTTCGGTGCCGTTGAGCACAAACGGTTCGGCAAACGCTTTCAGGACTTTTTCGCCAACCACACCAATGGCTTCCAGTGACGCCACGCCTTCCAGGATCACGGTGAATTCGTCACCGCCGAGCCGCGACACCGAATCGTCCTCACGCACACTGCGCGACAACCGGCGCGCGACCTGTTTGAGCAGGCTGTCCCCGGCGGCATGGCCGAGCGAATCGTTGATTTGCTTGAACCGATCCAGATCGAGGAACAGCAGCGCCACCCGCTGGTTGTGCCGGCGCGCGTGCGACAGCGCGTGTCGCAGACGCTCATGGAACAACGTGCGGTTTGGCAACCCGGTCAAGGTGTCGTAGTTGGCGAGCTGGCGCAGTTCGTCTTCGTAGCGCTTGCGATCGGTGACATCTTTCATCGTGCCGGCCATGCGCAGCGGTTTGCCGATGGCATCGCGCTCGACGACACGGCCGCGATCATGGATCCACACCCATTGTCCGTCCGCACCTTTCATCCGGTATTCGGCTTCAAAACTTTCGGCTTCGCCGTCGAGATGGCGCTGCAGCGCGGCCGGCATGGTTTGCGCATCGTCCGGGTGGATCAGGCTGTCACGCCATTGCTCACTCGGCTGCACTTGATGCGGCGGATACCCGAGCAGCCGGTCCATGCCGGAACGGACAATGGTGCCGGTGCGCAAATCCCAATCCCACAGCGCATCACCGGAGCCCCACAAGGACCATTTCAGACGCGCTTCGCTGTCGCGCAATTGCCGCTCCGACGACTGCCGTTCCTGTTCGCGCTGCCGGCGTGTCCAGCCCCACCAGCCGAGCAACAACAAGATGGCCAGCACATAACTGAGTTTGGCCCAGTTGGACCACCACAGCGGCGGCACGACATCGATCGGTACCCGCAGCGGTCGCGAGGTCCAGACGCCGTCATGATTGGTCGCGGTAATTTCGAGCGTGTAGCGACCGGCATCGAGATTGGTGTACAGCGCCTCGCGCTGGTTGCCGGCATCGACCCAGTCCTGATCGAAACCCTGCAGACGATAGCGGTAGCGCAGCCGATGCGGCGAAATGTAATCGAGCGCGGCAAATTGCACCGCCAGCACCCGATCTTCGTAATCGAGCCGAATGGCATCGTTCAATTCGCCAATCAAATTGCGCGGCGCTTGCCGGCCAATCTGCACCGCGGTGACATGCAAAGGCACCGGCCGCTGATCGATGCTGATGCGCTCGGGCGCAAAGGCATTGAAGCCGCGGGTGCCACCAAAATAGAAACGGCCGTCGCGGCCACTGAACGCGGCGCCGCCGTTGAATTCGGCACCTTGCAGACCATCGTAACGGTCATACGCAATTACCTGGCCGCTGGCCGGTTGATAACGGATAAGACCGCGATTGGAGCTCAGCCAGAGCTGGCCTTCCGGATCTTCCAGAACGGCATAGATGGTCGAATCGGGCAGGCCATCTTGCTGATCGATTGTCTCGAACACCGGCAACTCGGCACCCGGGTCACCGAGCTTGCACAAACCGCCGTGCGTGGCGATCCACAGCACACCGTCCCGGCCTTCATGAAAATGGCGGATGGTGTTGCCGCACAAGCTGCCGGCGCGGTCGCGCTCATGAAAGAAATTCTGCACCCGACCGTCCGGCCCGATACGGTTCAGCCCGTTCAAAGTGCCGACCCACAGGGCACCGAAGCGATCGCGATGCAAGGCCAGCACGACGTTGCTGGTCAACCGCAGGCCCGGCAGCGCGTTGTCGTGAAATTGCCGACCCAGCGTCGGCCACTTCGGCATTTCCAGCAGGCCGGCGAACTGGGTGCCGAACCAGAGCGTGCCGTCCGGGTCGCGCCACAGGCTGCGGACGTTCGCCGGTGAAGCCGCCATCGGCCACTGGGTAAACAGCTCGGCTTTGCCGGTGCCGGGGTGGTAGCGGAGCAACCCTTCCGAACTCGCCAGATACAAACGCTCGCTGTCGGCCGGCGCTATTGCCTGTATCCGAAAAACCCGCTGACGTGCCGCCGCCGGCAACGCCGCGAGCAAGTGTTCGGTGTGGTAGACATAGCGGTCACTGCCTGGCGCCAAACTTTTCAGGCCGCCGCCGTCGAGGCCAAGCCACAGAGTGCCGTCAGCGCCCTGCCAGATAGTGCGAATGTGGTTGCGCAGGCTGATGTCGTCATTGCGATTGCCGTCACCGAAATCACGATGCAATTCGAACCGGTCACCGGCCGCATACGCACGACCGACGCCCTGCAGCGACGTGCCTACCCACAGCAGACCGGAGCGATCGACCAGCAAGCTCAGGATGTTCATGTCCGGCAGGCTCATCGGATCGTTCGGTTGCCGGACGTAATGCTGCAGCTCGTTGCGCTCTTGCCGATAGCGCAGCAGCCCGTTGTTGACCACCGACAGCCACAGGTTGCCGCGGCCATCGCCAACCACCGCCTTGATGCCACGCTGCAGCAGTGCAGCCGGGCCAAGCGCCGGCTGCACCATCCGCGGCTGGCTGGCGCCCGGTTCCAGCACAGCCAAGCCATTGTCGCCGCCAAGCCACAGGCGATTGTCACTGTCACGCCATAACGACAACTGGTTCACGCCGAGCGGCGCAACCGCCTGCCACACCAAAGCGCCGGTTGCCGTCGCATGAAACAGGCCCTGCCCCGGCAAACCGAGCCAGACACCACCAGCACCATCGGTCACCAGACTTTGGAAGGTCAGGCCACGCCGGGTTACCACATCGCTGTCAATTCGGCGCAGCTGCTGCAAGGCAAAATCGAAACGCAGCAAACCGTCATCGGTGGCGAGCCACAGCGCACTGTCATCGACCGCCAGCGCCTTGATTGCGGCTTGATCGTTGGCGAGTGCGGCCAGCGCCGCCGGCAGCGGCAGCGGCTCGCCACGCACCGTGTCGTACAGGCCAAGACCGCCGGTGTTGGTGCCAATCCAGAGCCGCGCGTTGCTGTCTTCAACCAGACAGGTAATGAAATTGGTGCGCAGTTGTTGTGCCACCGGCACTTCGGCATAGACATTGACCAGACGGTAACCGTCGTAGCGTTGCAAACCGCCTTGTGTGCCGATCCAGACGAAGCCGCGGCTGTCTTGCACCAGCGCATTCACGGTGTTCTGGATCAGACCGCGTTCGCTGTCGATGACATCGAAAACGAGACTGTTGCCGGCCGCGACCGGACCGGCCCACGCGGAGACAATAATCCAGCAGAGCAACAGGCAACGCTTCACGCCAGCAAGAATCCTCAGAAACAGTCGTACAAGGATAGTCGCTGGCACGCAAATCACCTCAGCGCGGCTCGTTCACAGACGAGAACGGTACCCGCGGCGTCACCGCGCAGAGCAAATCGTAGGCAATGGTGCCGGCCGCCTCGGCGACCCGTTCGATCGGCAGCTCCGGGCCCCACAACACTGCCCGATCACCGATGGCGATGTCGGCATCCGGGCCGAGATCGACGGTCAGCATGTCCATCGACACCCGACCGACCAACGGGCAGATGCGATCGCGAATGAAAACCGGGGTGCCGGTTGGCGCATGGCGCGGGTAGCCGTCGCCATAGCCCATCGCGACCACGCCAATCGTGGTGTCGCGGTCCGCGGTCCA
>CAMLKQ010000140.1 GCA_946480585.1 uncultured Kangiella sp. | reverse complement strand
CGCCAGAATGAAAATGATCAGCAGCACCAACATGATGTCGACCAGCGGCGTCATGTTGATCTCGCCCATCACCTCGTCGCTGGCGTCAAAGTTGTCGCCATTCGTGAATGCCATCACTGGCCTCCCACCGCGCGCAGCGGGCTGGTGCTGTCATGGGTTTTGCCGGTAACGCGGGCACCGGTGATGAAGTAGGCGTGCAGATCGTGCGCAAACGAAGCAAAGCGCATGACGAGTGCTTTGTTGCCACGGGTCAGCGCGTTGTAACCCATCACCGCCGGAATCGCGACGAACAAACCGAACGCGGTCATGATCAGCGCTTCGCCGACCGGACCGGCGACTTTGTCGATGCTGGCCTGACCGCTGACGCCGATCGCGATCAGCGCGTGATAAATGCCCCAAACTGTGCCGAACAAGCCCACGAACGGCGCGGTGGAACCGATTGTCGCGAGCACCGCGAGACCCGATTGCAAGCGTGCGGTGGCGTCTTCAATGGCGCGGCGCAAACAGCTCGACAGCCAGTCGCTGACATTCAATTGCGCGTGCAAATCGCTGCTGTGCTGGGCGTGGTGGGCAACCGCATTGCGCGCTTCTTCGGCCAGCTGCCGGAACGGACTTTTGCCGTTTTCGCCGATGGTTTTCAGCGCATCGTCAAAACTGTGGGCATGCCAGAACTGGTGATTGACGTTGCCGGCAAGGCGGCGCAGTCGCATCAGCTGCACGGTTTTCACTGTCATTACCGTCCAGCTGATGACGCTCATCAGCAGCAGTGCAATGGCGATGGCCAGCGTCACTGCATCACCTTGTTCGAGCATGGCGGCAATGCCGTATGGATTGTTCATCATCTTTCCTTTGTTGGTTCGCGCATTCGGATTCGGTGGGTCACGTCCGTGCCGTCAGGCGCGGCACGGTTTTGGCTCAACGTTTCAGATCAAAACGCACCGGCACGCGCACCCAGGCGGCAACGGTTTCGTCGCCGAGCTTGGCCGGGACAAAGCGCCAGCGTTTGACCGCACGCACAGCGGCCTCATCGAGGCGGCTGAAGCCGCTCGATTCGAAAATTTCAATTTGATCGGCACTGCCATCGGCCAGCACATACACGCGCAGCAGCACGACGCCGTGTTCGCCACGCTTGCGCGACAGGGCGGGATAAACCGGTGCCGGGTTCTGCAAATAATCGGCATCGAAACGCGGCTCACTCGGCACGGCGGCCTGTGGTGCGGTGTCAGCGGAGGCGGTTGCTACCGGTTCGGCCGTAACCGGTTCTGGTGCTTCTGCAAACAGGTTGGGCTCCGGTTGCGGAGCGGGCTTGGGCTGCGGTTCGGGTGGTTGCGGCTTGGGTTCGGGTTGCGGCGTGGCAATCGGTTCGGGTGTCGGCTCAGGTTCCGGCACTGGCGCACTGACGGCCGGCGGTGATGGCGGGATCAAGGCTATGGTGACCGGTATCGGCGCAGGCTCGACAGGTGTTTCGCTGTCTCCGGCGTGCAGCACGGCAGCCAGCAAAGCGCTGTGCAGCAGGCAAACAGCCAGCAAACAGGCGGGTAAGGTGCGCACGCGTGTAGTCCACATCAACAACCAAGTTATGCAAATGATAACAAATCGCATTTAGGTTTGCTATGTCACTTGCGGCCTGTTTTGGGCGTGAGCATGGGTTGTGAGCAAGGCTCGGGCGCTGGGGTCGGGCACGCTACTGGGGTCGGCTTATGCGGGTGCGAAGCTGGCGCTCTGCCTGGCGCCTGTGCATTGCAGGCGCTCGGGTCAGGGCGGGGGAGGCGGGAGTAAACGCGGGAAGGAAGAGGCGGCGCGAGCGGTAAGGCGGTCGGGCCTTACCACCCAGTTTCAGAGCGCCCAGATCTCGATTTGGCCGATCATGCTGTCGAACGCGTCCGGGCCGTGATCGACGGTGACGCGGTCATAAATCGGCAGCGACTGCTCGGCCAGCTTTTGTTCCAGTTGCTGCATCGCACCGCCAACTGCTGCTTGGCCGTTCTGGCGTGCTGCAAATTCAGCCAGTACCAGGCGTTTGTCCGGATTGTCGCGGAAGAAGTTGGCGACACGCGCCAAATCGCGCTCAGTCTTGCTGTCCAACAGCAATTGCTGATTCTCTCCGACAAAACTCACGCTGAGCCGCTCACCGAGCGTGCCGAGGCTTTGGTAACGCGCCGGATAAGGTTGCAAGGCAATGCGCGGCTTGTCGCGAGTCGGGTAATACGAAATCAGGCCAATGGCATCGACCAAGCGCTGGCCCGCATCGGAGCCGGCGAAGTTCAGGAAATCGCTCATCAGGGCATGGCCGTGATTGGCCGGTTCGTACACATAAAGGCGACGCGACAGTGCGTACGACTCGGTGCCGATATTGTGTTTGGCCGGGCGGGTATAAGTCTTGACGCCATCCGCCGACACGGCGACCAATTTCGCACGCGCCGCGTAGGCGACGCCGACGAAACCGATGCCATTCGGATCGGCCAGCACGGCATCGGTGAGGGCTTCACTCGATTCGAATCGGCGGGCATCACCGCGCAATTTCTTGTCGAATTTTTTCAGCACCAATTCCTTGAAGGTGTCGTAGGTGCCGGATTTGTCGTCGCGGCTGTACAGCGAAATCGGGCCGGCAGCATAGCCGAGTTCGGACCAATCCTTGATGTCACCAGAGAAGATCTTGGCAATCTGTTCAATGGTGAGTTTTTCCACAGCATGGCTGGTCGGCACGATAATCGCCAAGGCGTCGAGCGCGATCACATGCTCCTGCTTTGGATCGGTCAAATCGCCAAAGCGCGGCTTCAGCTTTTCCACTTCGTCCGCTTTGATGCGGCGTGACGACATGCCGAGATCGGCGCTGCCAGCGTCCAAATCCTCAAAAGCGGTAGTGGAGCCGTGAGCATGAATCTCGATGCGCAGATCCGGTTTGCTCGGATGAACCTGGGCATGAATGGTTTTCTCGACCGGATTGGCGCCAGTTTCCGTGCGGATCAAGGCATAGCCTTGCTGCTCCAGAAAAGCAGTGACCAGCGCCGGCATCAGACTTTCACCGACTGTGTTGGAGCCGTGAATGCGCAAGGCGATCGGGCTCGTCGTTGCAGACTCGGATGCGGGCGTTTGACCGCGCCACCAAAACGCCAGCGCGACGGCAGCAGACAGCAGAATTGCCAGGAAAATCAGCAGCGTTTTTTTCATGATGGACCGGGGCGTGGAAACGGGCTTGCGCAGCCTAAAGCGGGGCGGTGACAAAATTGTGACAATTTGCCGGCAAGCTGAATCCGAATTGTCATAAAGCCGAAATCTGGCGACGGTTTAACCAATACGTGCCGATACACCGACATTTATTCGGCCATGCAGATCGGTGGCCGACATGACTTCCGGCACTGTGGCGCACCGCCGTTCATCGTCATGCTGATCATCACAAGCCACTCCGGCTTGCTGCGAGACTGCGATGAAGGGGTGCATGATGGAACTCGTGATGGAAGTGCTGCGCTATGCCCACGTTATCGCCGGGGCGTGTGGCCTGTTGCTGTTCTGGTTGCCGATTTTCAGTCGCAAGGGCGCGCCGCTGCATCGGCGTGCCGGTCGTTACTTCCTGTTTTGTGTGTATGTCATCGGGCTGACCTCGCTGGTATCGGTCGGCCTGCGCTTGGGCACAGAACTCATGCAGGGGCGGTCACCCAGCGCCATGCCGTTGTTCGGCTTCTTGGTCTTGCTGGCATACCTTGGCGTAACCGTATTGGTGAGCGCCTGGTACATGCGCCATGTGTTGCGCCACAAGACGGCGCTTCAAGGCTTGCGCCGGCCGATGGCTTGGGCACTGGTGGCCGTCAGTGCAGCCTCGAGTGTGGTATTGCTGGCGGTGGCGATCGGGTTGCCGTCTTCCGCCAACGTGCTGTTGTATGCCTTGAGCCCGCTCGGTCTGATCAACAGTTGGACCATGCGCCGGCATTTGCGCCAACCCGAGCGCGAGCCGCGGGCATGGTTTTTCGAGCACATGGGTCATGGCATTGGTCTCGGTATCGCGTTTCATGCCGCATTCTTTGTGTTCGGTGCCCGAACGGTTTTCGACCAGTGGCTGGTCGGGTTCTGGGGCGTGCTGCCGTGGCTTGCGCCGGTGCTGATTGGGGTTACCGCGAACATTCTCTGGGAACGGCACTACCGCCGTCGCTGGGCGCAAGCCGTGGCTTGAGTCTGCACGCAAGTGCCGGCCGCTTGGCTACACTCTGATGACACAGCAATGGACGGAGTTGTCAGCGTGGGATTGCCGGTTCGCAAAACCTTGCAGCAGGAGCAACAACAGTGGGCCGCCAAGTTGCGGGAGGATTTGCGGCTGAAACGGCTGCAGTTGCCGAGCCTGCCGGAGGTGACCCGGCGTCTGCGTGATGCCGTGGCGGATCGCAATGTATCCATCCGTACGCTGGCGCAGACGCTTTCGGCCGAGCCGGTGTTGGTGGCCAAGCTGATGCAGGCTGCGAGTGCTGCCTGGATTGGTCTGGAGGCGCCAGCCAATTTGGAGGCGGCGATCACCCGGCTCGGTCTGCATTCGGTGCGTGGCCTCGTCTACAACTACTGCCTGTCGAAGTTGTTTCAAGAGCGGCAGACCGGCCCGTTGCGTGAAGAGCTGCGCAAGGTGTGGCAGCGCGCGACGCTGACGGCCGCGTATGCGGAAATGCTCAACGCCAAACTGGGCTTGCGCGAAAATCACGCGCTGATGGCCGGCATGATGCACAACATCGGTGAGCTGCCGGTGTACGCGCTGTTTTCGCATCAGCGCGAGCTGGCCGGTCGTTTGGATTTGTTGAAACTCTTGCTGGCCAGTGAAAAGGCGGCGCTTGGCGAAGCGATTCTGAAGCAGTGGAACATGCCCGATGACGTGGTGATGGTGCCGATGGCGCTGCAACAATCGGGAGTCGACGCCAGTGCGGCGACTGTCGATGTGGTGCGGGTGGCATTGGAGCTGGCGAAATGGCAGGAAGTGCCGAACTCGACCGTGCCGCCCATCGACAGCATGCCGGCAGCGCAGCGCTTGCATCTCGATCGGCAGAAACTGGAACCGTGGTTGAACGCGTCGCGCAAAGACATCCACGCATTCAGTCAATTGCTGCAAAACTGAGCGCGGCCAATGTTGCGGGAAGCCTGGCTCTGGTTACGGACGCCGTGTGCGCCAGCGGCGCGGCGTTTGGGGCATTTGGCGGAAGCCATCGCGCTGTCGGCGCGCACACGCCGGCAGCGACGTCACTGGCAAGCGCATCAACAACACACGCGTGAGGCCATTCTGCAAGTCGCCGATCAGTGCGAGCGTCGCCAAGTGGCGCTCATTCTCGGTGCCGGTGAATGCCACGACGTGCCGGTTGCTGAATTGGCGCAGCGTTTTGAACGGGTCGTCTTGGTCGATATCGTGTTTTTGCCAGGTGTTCGTCAGCGTTGCAAGGCGTTCAGCAACGTCGAATGCCATGAGCAGGATCTGACCGGACTGGCCGATACCTTGGCGCGATCGGCTGCGATCCAACGCGCTGACGATTTGGCGGCACTGCAACCCGAGCTCGCGGCACGGACCGCAATGACGACCCTGCTGCAAGGCTTGCACGGTTCGCGTGACGACGTGAGCCTGTTGGTGTCGGTCAACCTGTTGTCGCAACTGCCGGTCAAACCCATCGACTATTTGCAGCAGCAGCGTCCGGCCTTGCCGCTGAGCAGCTTGAATGCCTTTGCCTGGCAATTGCTGCGGGCGCACCTGAGCCTCTTGCAGTCGTTTCGCTGCCCGGTCTGTCTGGTGACCGATGATCGCCAGCGCACCTGGAATGCTGTCGGTGAACTGGTCGAAGAGGTGGCCTTGCTGGCACCGTTGCAACTGGAGGCCGGGGTGTTTGCCCGCTGGCACTGGCCACTGGCGCCGAGAGGCGAGTTGCCACAAGGCTGCCGCGCTGAGCACGAGGTGGTTGCAATCCGCTTGTAGCGACAGCTCAGCACGGTCTTCAACGCAATCCACCCTTTTACCCAGACGCAGTTCCTTTGCCCGCACGCCGCCTCTTTACCCGCACGTTACCCCTTTACCCGCACGCAACCCC